>NZ_JBBKBF010000024.1:0-50549 GCF_037892625.1 Phocaeicola sp. ICN-14070
TATTCTTTATAGAGCAGGCAGGCTGTTCCCGTTTATTTTTCGGTATAGGTCAAGTGCATAGACATCTGTCATACCGGAAATATAATCGAGTACAGCCTGAATTTTTTCATATAAGGTAGGAGCCTGGATATGATATTGGCTGGACACTCGGTTGATTAACAGCTGGGAATACGCCTTTTCCGGATATCTTACGGCTTCAATCATTAAGTCGACCAGCGTGGTGATTACCTGATAACCGGCCAGTTCAATGTCGACTACATCTTTCGAGCAATAAATCTTTTCAAAAGCCGTATGTGAGCAGTTTTCATAGGCATCTCTGACTCTTGAACTGAGTTTTTGAATCAGCGTTCCTTGAAATTCACCTTTTAGAATTTCTTCTTCGTGCAGAATAAAGGTGCGTACACATTCACTGATTAATACTCCGATGGCCGATGAACGCAAGTAGGCTATTTGCTCATTGGTATCGTCCACCATTTTGCATATCGATTGAATATGGTCTAACTTCTCGGGCGCAAAGAAACGTAAATACAATTCTTTGGTCTCCTGTGTAGTCAGTATTTTCAGTTTATGCGCATCTTCTATATCCATCATCTGGTAGCAGATGTCATCTGCCGCTTCTACAAGGTACACCAGCGGATGGCGGCAATACTTCAATGGTTCTCCTTCCTTGCTAATCTTTTTAAGTCCCAGTTCATGGGCAATCTTCTGAAAAGCCTCTTCTTCGCTGGTAAAGAATCCGAATTTTTGCTTGCTGCCGGCCAACTGTGAGGAAAATGGGTATTTCACAATAGCGGCTAATGTGGCATACGTCAATACGAAACCGCCGGGACGTCGTCCTTGAAACTGGTGGGTAAGCAGACGGAATGCGTTGGCATTCCCTTCAAAGTGAGTGAAGTCATCCCATTCCTTTGCTGAAAGATACGCTTGTAGGGTGCGTCCTTTTCCTTCGGAAAAATACGTGCCGATCGCTTTCTCTCCCGAATGGCCGAAAGGAGGATTTCCCAAGTCATGTGCCAGACAGGCAGCCGATACAATGGAGCCTATTTCTGAAACATGCGTATCATGCAGTTCCGAATGAAGCTTTAATAGCTCAGAGGCGATTTTATTGCCGAGTGAACGCCCTACACATGAAACTTCCAGACTGTGTGTCAGTCGGTTGTGCACGAAGATACTTCCCGGCAAGGGAAAGACTTGTGTCTTGTTTTGCAAACGCCGGAAAGGGGCTGAGAATATCAGTCGGTCATAGTCACGTTGGAACTCTGTACGGTCTTCTTTTCGGGCTTCATGAAGATTCTCCAGACCGAACCTTTTATTTGATAGCAATTGTTTCCAGTTCATAATGTAACTCCTTTGTGATGTGGTACTTAAATTTAAAGAAGCTCTAAAAGTTAAGTGCAAAAATATAAAAAAATGGTAAACGTAACTATTAATTCTGTGGATTGTGTAACTTCGCAACTTCATAAAAGCATAAAATAGATGAAAATACAGATTATAAATACTTCCCGGCATCCATTGCCGCAATATGCTACTCCGCAGTCGGCTGGGGTAGATCTTCGTGCGAACCTGAATGAACCGATTGTGTTAAAGCCTTTACAGCGTTGTCTGGTACCTACCGGCTTGTTTTTAGCGTTGCCGCAAGGATATGAGGCTCAGGTACGTCCACGTAGTGGACTGGCTATCAAAAAAGGTATTACCGTATTGAATTCTCCGGGAACCATTGATGCCGATTATCGAGGAGAAATCAACGTGATATTAGTCAACTTGTCGGCTGAAGAATTTGTGATTGAAGACGGTGAACGTATTGCACAGATGGTGATAGCCCGTCATGAACAGGCTGAATGGGAAGAAGTGAAAGTGTTGGACGAAACGGAACGTGGGGCAGGAGGATTTGGTCACACAGGAACCGTATAAACCTGAATGTATGAAAAAACTATTAGGAATCATCGGGATGGTTTTCCTGCTGTTTGCTTGTGGTACCACTGGAAAGCAGCATTCGGCAAAGCGAAACCTGGCAAATGAGGAAAGGGATACCTTGTCATACGAACAACACAGAAAGTATAACTATTTTTTTCTAGAAGCAGTTCGCTTGAAACAGAAGGGAGACTATGATGCGGCTTTTGAACTTTATAAGCATTGTCTAGATATTTATCCGGGCTCTGCTCCAGCTTTGTATGAGATATCTCAATTTTATATGGTGCTGGGACAGGAACAGAAAGGTGAAGAAGCGTTGAAAAAGGCTGTACATTCTGACGAATCAAATTTTTGGTATAAACAGACTTTGGCGGCTTATTATCAGCGGAAGCGTGATTGGGCGAAAGCCATTGCCGTGTATGACGACATGGCACATCAATTCCCGTCTCGGCTGGAGCCGTTAATGGCTTTGGTCGATTTGTATAATCAGACAAAGAGTTATTCACAGGTAGTTTCTGTGTTGAATCGTTTGGAAGAATTGGATGGCAAGTCTGAGCAAATCAGTATGGAGAAGTTCAGAATGTACCTGCTGTTGGATAACCAGGAACAGGCGTTTAATGAAATTGAAAGTTTGTCGAAAGAATATCCGTATGATTTACGTTATCAAACGATTTTGGGAGATGTGTACCTGAATAATGATAAGCTGGATGAGGCTTACGCAGTTTATCAGCGAATCTTAAAGGAAGAACCAGGATATGCTCCGGCCTTGCTTTCGATGGCCTCTTATTACAAACAGTTGGGTAAGGACAGTTTGTATCGCCAACAACTGGATACTATTTTGTTAAATGAGGATGTAGAGTCGAATACCAAAATGGAAATCATGCGTCAGCTTATCCTTCAGTCGGAACAGACCACAAAAGACAGCACACAGATTGTATCTTTGTTTAAGGAAATTCTAGACCGGCCGCAGCAAAATGCCGATCTGGCCATGCTTTGCGCACAATACATGATCACAAAGCACATGGAAAAAGAGTCTGTCCCTGTACTGAATCAGGTCTTGTCGCTTGATCCGGAAAACAAGCCTGCCCGCTTACAGTTGCTCAGCTATGCCATTCGTGACAATAATCTGGACGAAGTGATTCGTGTGGCTACTCCTGCGCTGGAATACAATCCGGACGCCATGGAGTTTTACTACTATTTAGGCTTGGCTCATTATCAGAAAGAAGAAACGGATAAAGCGATGGAGATTTTCCAGCAGGGACTGAAGCAGGTAAATGAAAAGAGCGATAAGGGAATTGTTTCTGATTTTTATGCCATTCTGGGAGATTTGTACCATTCTAAAGAAATGAAAGCGGAGGCCTATGCTGCCTATGATTCTTCGTTGGTTTATAACCCGAACAACATCGGTACACTCAACAACTATGCTTACTATCTGTCTGTAGAGCGGACTAACTTGGATAAAGCTGAGGAAATGAGTTACAAGACCGTCAAGGCAGAGCCTGAAAATGCCACTTATCTGGATACTTACGCCTGGATTTTGTTTGAGAAAAAGCGCTATACGGAAGCGCGTATTTACATTGAACAGGCTATGAAGAACGGAGGCGACAGCAGTCAGGTGATTGTGGAACATTGCGGTGATATCTATTATATGTCAGGTGAGAAAGAAAAAGCATTAGAATGCTGGAAAAAGGCGGATGGCATGGAAAATAAGGAAGAAGATGGTGCAACGCCTCGTACAGAAGCTGAGTTGAAACGCTTGAAACGTAAAATCGCATTGAAAAAATATATAGAATGAAACGACTGATTTACTGGATATATGTGGTATGCCTGATTGTATTGGCTTCTTCTTGTGGTTCTTTGCGTCATACGGAACGTGCTCCTATGATTGGAGGCCTGAAAGGAGAAGAATATCAAGAAAAGGTGATTTCCAGTCTTCCTCACTGGAACTGTGTGACGGGAAAGGTGGCCTTGAACTTGAACACGGGTAGTAGTAAAAATACAAAATTGTCGGCCACTCTCCGTATGAAAAAAGGAGAAGTCATACAGTTGTCGGTAGCTCCTTTGTTGGGGATTGAAGTGGCGCGCTTGGAAATTTCACCGGAACGTATTCTGGCAGTCGACCGTCTTCACAAACAGTATGTGGAAGTTTCTTTTGAAGACCTGAATCGGATGGCCAATTTGAATTTGAGCTTTAATGTGTTGCAGTCATTGTTTATGAATGAGATTTTTTTGCCCGGCAAGGAAACTGTTGAGGTGTACGATTTACACCGTTTCCGGATGACTTCGGAAGGAAATTATGCGTTGTGGAAAGTAAAGGATACCAAGAAACTGGCTTATAGTTTTCGAACTACAGCCGATAAGGGATGGCTTGAAAATACATCCGTAGCTCTTTCCGGTACTCCGTATGCGTTGAACTGGACATATGGTGAATTTTGCAAACTAGGAGCAGCTTATTTTCCTCAGCATATTTTGGCCGAATTGATGGGGAGTGGAAAAACTTATAGTTTGGATATGAAACTCTCCCGTATGTCGGTAGGAGAGGATTGGGAAACACGGACAAGTTTGTCCTCCAAATATAAAAAGATAGAACTGGCAACCTTGCTCAAAATGTGGTTGGAAAAATGAAACGTTTTGTAGTCATATCTTGTATTTGTTTTTATGTTTGTACGCTTACTGCTCAAACAACTCCTAAGATTCGTCAACTGGAAAAACAGCGGAACGAGCTGAAACAGCAGATTGCCGAATCGGAAACCTTATTGCAGTCTACCAAGAATGATGTAAAAAGTCAGCTGGGTAATCTGGCCTTGCTTTCGGGACAAATAGAAGAACGACAAAAATACATTCAAACCATAGAGAATGATGTAAAGGCCATTCAGCAGGAAATTAGTCGTTTGGAGAGAGATTTAAAGAGCCTGCAGAAAGAACTGAAAGAAAAGCGACAGAAGTATGAATTGTCTGTAAAGTATATTTATCGTAACAAGTCTATACAGGACAAGCTGATGTTTATTTTTTCAGCTGAAGATTTCGGACAAATGTATCGGCGTTTGCGGTACGTGCGAGAATATGCTGATTATCAGCGTTTGCAGGGGCTTCAGGTACAGCGGAAACAAAAGCAAGTAACTGAAAAGGCAAATTCTTTGAAAAACAGCCGGAAGGCGAAGGAAGACTTGTTCAAGCAGGGAGAAGCGGAAAAAGCTAAACTAGAAGCACAGGAGCAGGAACGCAAGCAGATTTTGTCGGGTTTGCAGAAGAAGCAACGGAGCATTCAGTCGGAACTGGCCAAACAGCGTCGTTCAGCAGATAAATTGAATGCGCAGATTGACCGGTTGATAGAGATTGAAATTGAAAAAGCTCGTAAGCGTGCGGAAGAAGAGGCGCGTCGTAAAGCTGAAGAAGCTCGTAAGAAAGCGGAAGCAGCAAAGGGAAGTACTGAAACTTCAGCGTCCACTAAAAAAGAGACGGTAAAGACTCCTGTTGAGAAATTAGAAGCCTATAAGGTTGATTCGGAAGATCGCCGTTTGTCAAGTAGCTTTGAGAAAAATAAAGGTATTCTTCCCGTGCCAATTACCGGACCATACGTGGTGGTGGGACATTATGGACAGTATCAGGTGAAGGGGCTTCGTAATGTGAAATTGGATAATAAGGGAATGGATATCAAAGGAAAGGCGGGAGCCAATGCCCGTGCTATTTTTGATGGTGAAGTGTCGGCTGTCTTCCAGTACAATGGCTTGACTAATGTGTTGGTACGTCATGGAAGTTATATTTCCGTTTATTGTAACTTGTCTACTGTACGTGTTAAGAAAGGTAGCTTGGTACGTGCCCGTGATGTGTTGGGAGAAATCCATACTAATGCGGAAGGAGAAACGATTTTGCATTTCCAGTTGCGTAAGGAAACGGTGAAATTGAATCCGGAACTTTGGATACATCGTTAAACTTCAATTAATATAGTAGTATAAGGCGCTTCAGACACATTGTGTGTCTGGAGCTTTTTTTATGGAATGCAGGGAAGACAACAGGTAAGTTGTTGGTCGCTTTTTATGTTTCTCAAGGCGGAACCGTATGTTTCCCTTATGGGAAACGTAGGTTTCTGCCCTGAGAAACATAGGGTTCCCGTAAGGGAAACATAGAAAATTATTATGAATTGGTGAAAAAATTATAGGACGTTAGACACTGTATTATAATCCTTCCTAAGATTATATTTATTTTATATTGAATTCATGTTATTTTCTATGTATTTTTGTAATAAAGTTATGAGTTGCATAGTAGTAAGACTATAGTTTGATGAAGAATCATTATTTTCAGATGGATGACAGGGCATTGTGGTCAGAGTTGCGTAGTGGTAGTCTGATTGCTTTGGAGGTTATATATAGAAGATACTATTCATTGCTTCTCAATTATGGGATGAAATGTACTCCTGATGATGATATGGTTCGCGATTGTATTCAGGAGCTGTTTGTGAAGCTGGCTAAGAGTTCAAGTCTGTCGGATACAGAATATCCCCGCTCTTATCTTCTGAAGTCGTTGCGCAATATGATTAATGATAAGTCTACTTCAGCAAGGTCTCAGATAGAATGTTTCTCATTTAATGATGAGATTTTTTCGGATATTATGGATGATGATTCTTTTGAAAAGATTTTTGGAAACAGTGATGAGGATCTTCGGAAGAAGAAAGCACTTGTCCAGGCACTTTCTCAACTAACCTCTCAACAAAAGCATATTCTTTATCTTCGGTATATAAAGGGGTTATCTCATAAGGAAGTGGCTGAGGCTATGGATATGAATGTACAATCTTCAATGAATCTATTGTCTCGTAGCGTTTCAAAACTTCGTGAAATTCTTGCAACTCATTCGATAATGTGTATCACATTCCTTCAGTGGATGCAAATTATTTAAAAATAGTTTCTTGATTATAGACTCCGATATATATTTTGATGAATATATATCGGATTTTTTCTTTTTATATTATCTTGAAAAACATTATGTTATAAAAAAGTCGCATAAAAAAGTCATTAAACGTGAGTAGGTTCTTGTTATATCATCGTATTAAAGATAAAAGGCAGGAATAATGAGTAGAGAAAACAATATATCATACTTTAGGAAATTGATTTATTATTTTAAATCGTGTGAGGTATCACCAACGGTTGATGAAGAAGACAGATTGTGGAATAATATAATGTCTGAAATTAGTGCTTCTAAACGTCGGAGAAGATATGAGCTAAATAGATGGCGTATCTCCTTAATTTCTTTGGGAGTAGCTGCAATGCTTTCAGGAATAGTCTGGATACTTCAGGATAATAACAGAAATGAGTTGCACTCTCTTTATGTAGCCTATCAGACAATGGATGTCAGTACACATATAAAGAGTGACAAGGTGAAGATTCTAACAGGTGAACAAGAACTGGTTTCTGTAGATAATGGTACGAGAATAGATTATACAAAATCTGATGAGAAACTTGTTTTAGGAGATAGGGAAGTTGCGATGCCTGATGATGCAGCATATCACCAGCTTGTGGTTCCGAATGCTAAACATGCATCTTTAGTTTTGTCAGATGGCTCTGTTCTCTATGTGAATGCGGGTACACGCGTGGTTTATCCTGATAAATTCAAGAAAGACTATAGAGAGATTTTTGTGGATGGTGAAGTCTATATAGATGTGGTAAAAAATGAAAAGGCTCCTTTCAAGGTTCATACTACCTCTTGTGATATAGAGGTTTTAGGTACGTCTTTTAACGTTCAGGCATATAGCAGTGATACCGATGCGGAGGTTGTATTACTTCGCGGTTCTGTGAAACTTAAGGATAAACATGAGGAAGAGTTGCTGTTGCAGCCTGATGAACTGGCTGTGATAATGGGCAGTAGCATAAAAGAGAAGAAGCATGTTAATGCTTCAGACTATATATTGTGGACGAAAGGTCTTCTTAAACTTGATGCCACACCTCTTTCTGCTGTATTTAAACGATTGGAAAGATACTATGGAGTTAAATTAGCATATCCTGAAGAAATGGAGAGCATGAAATTATACGGTAGTCTTGATTTGCAATGCTCACTTGAAGAAATACTTCGCCGTATAAGTTTAACAGCTCCTGTTTCTTTTCAAAAGATGGATAACAAGATAGAGATACATATCAACGTGTATAAAAATAAATGACTTGTGAATCAAGAAATATAAATCGGATAAATATTAACCCAATAAAATCTGTATACTATGGTTTTAATGAATTATTACTCAACTTAAGAGAAGTCATTGTCTTTTTTGTATTTGAGAAAGATACATGAAGAAGATTTTTAACCTTTAATTTAATAACAAACATGGAAAGCAACAAAAAGATTTTCAGGAGTAATAGTATAAGAACACTATGTACTCTACCTTTATTTTTACTGCCTATAGCAGAAATGAATGGAACTACAACTTATGCTCAGTCAGTGCAGTTTAGTTTTAGTTTATCTAATTCAACTGTAAAAGAAGTGTTGGAGCAGATAGAAAATGAAAGTGAATTCGTTTTTGTATATTATGAAAACACATTTGACCCTTCAAAGAAAGTTAGTATAAATGCAAACGGAAAAGAAGTCGATGAAATTCTCGATGAAGTATTTGCCGGACAAGGAGTCAGTTATGAAATAAACGATCGCCAAGTTATCTTGAAAAAAGAAGAGGCTACAAGTACATCCTCTAAAGCTGTACATCAGCAGGAGACAAAGAAGATTCAAGGACTTGTTAAAGATATTTTGGGAGAACCTATTATTGGTGCTTCTGTTGTGATAAAAGGCACAACTAATGGAACAATAACAGGACTTGATGGCGAGTTCTCTTTGAATAATGTTGAAAAAGGTTCTGTCATTCAAGTAAGCTTTATTGGATATCAAACTCAGGAAATAGCGTGGAATGGCCAACCTCTGACATTGACTCTGAAAGAAGATTCTCGTCAATTGGAAGAGGTTATTGTTGTGGGATTTGGTACTCAAAAGAAGGAAAATCTGACAGGATCTGTTTCTCAGGTTAGCATGGATGAGGTTTTAGGTGATCGACCAGTAACGAGCGCAGCTGCAGCATTGCAAGGAGCAATGCCTGGGTTAACAATTGGTGGTGGTTCTGGACCAGGGCAGTCTAAATCTTTCAATATTCGTGGAACATTGTCAATCAATGGAGGATCTCCTCTGGTACTGATAGACAATGTAGAAGGAGATATAAATATGTTGAATCCTGAGGATATAGAAAGTGTAACGGTGCTAAAGGATGCGGCTTCATCTGCGATTTATGGAGCACGTGCTGCTGGAGGTGTTGTTTTGGTGACGACTAAGCGCCCCAAATCTGGCGCTAATTTCAATTTGAATTATAATTTTAATGTAGGCTGGGAGAAGCCTATCAATGTATTGGAGCAGGCAAGCCTTCTTGAATATATTGATGCGTACCAGGTGGCTGGTTATACTCAGACTTATTGGGCTGGTAACGGTGATGTAGCAAAATGGAGAGATTATCTGGTTCAATATAAAAAAGATCCTTCTTCATTAAATACTATAGGAGATGGTATATATAAAGATACTGATGGAAGGGTATATTGGTTAAGTGAAAAGAATATATATGATAATATTCTGACAACCGGTTTTTTAAACAATCATAATATTTCTGCTTCTGGTGGTACAGATAAAATAAGATTTCGTCTTTCTGCAGGTTTAAGTAAAGAAAACGGACCTTTGTATACAGACAAAGACAGTTACTATAGAAAGAATATTAGTGCTTTTGTTTCTGCAGATGTGTTGAAGTGGTTTACACAAGAGATAACCGTTTCATATTCTGATGCAAAGAAAAAAATGCCAGAAAGGGTCGGTAATATGGGAGACTTCTATTCTACAAGACTTGTACAATATTATCCTGAAGGGAATATGCCTGCTGAAATAATTGGAACAGATGAAGAACTGCCTACTCAAACTCCAATGAACATGATTAGGTATGCTCCGGTATCAACTACAAGAACCGCGATTCCACGTATTTCAACACGTTCTATTTTTAAAATTCTGCCGGGCTGGTCTGTAACAGCTGAATATACATTTGATAGAAAAGATGTAAATTATGATTTTTATTCAGGATCGTTTAAATATGCAGACTGTCAATTGGCTGTTAAAAACTCAATAGAAGCTGGTCAGGATTATTATAAACTGCAAGATGAACAAACAAGATATAATGCTTTTAACTTGTATTCTAATTTTGAAAAGAAATGGGGCAAGCATGGCTTTAAAGCAATGGTTGGCTTTAATCAGGAAAGTTCATATTATAAGCTTTTTATGGGACAGGTAAAAGGTCAGACAGCTCCATCTGTACCTTCGTTTGAAGGTGGTAGTGGTGAAAAATTATTACAGGATAGCTATTCAGAGTACGCAATTCGTAGTGGCTTTGCGAGGTTGAATTATTCATTTAATGATAGATATCTTTTGGAGTTAAACGGCAGATATGATGGTTCATCAAAATTTCCTAAGAATTCACGTTTTGGATTTTTCCCATCTGTATCTTTAGGCTGGAGAATGGGGCAGGAAAAATTTATGAACTGGTCGAAAAGCTGGCTGGATGATTTTAAACTCCGGGCATCATATGGTTCAATAGGTAATCAGAGCATAGATCCATATAGTTATACACCAGCTATGAATGTTGGTTTAGATACAGTTTGGCTGGATGGAAACGATAAAGTTAGTGTCATATCTTTACCGGGATTAGTAAGTAGTACATTTACTTGGGAAACTGTAAACTCTTTTAATGTAGGATTTGATGTTAGTGCATTTAATAATAGGTTACAAGTTGTATTTGACTGGTTTAAAAGAAAGACAACTGGAATGTTGTCTGAAGGAATAGAAATACCTTCTGTTGTAGGCGCTGGTGCACCTTTGCAAAATATTGCAGACTTATCAAGTAAAGGATGGGAAATTAATCTTTCATGGAGAGACAGAATCGGAAATTTCTCGTATAATATCGGCTTTAATATTTATGATAGCAGAGCCTTTATTGATAAGTTCAATAATGAGTCATGTTTTGTGGATCGTAATTATGTAGGAAAGGAACTAGGTGAATATTGGGGGTATGTATCTGATGGATACTATACAATTGATGATTTTGTATTGGAAGATGCCCAGAAAGGTGTATGGACTTTAAAAGATAATGTAGTATCAATTCAAGGAGTAGTACCTCAACCCGGTGATGAAAAATTTAAGGATTTGGATGGTGATAATATAATTTCACCGGCAAGTAGTACTTTGAGTGATTCGGGTGACAGAAAAGTTATAGGAAGCAAGACGCCGCGTTATCAGTTTGGAGCAAATATTGGAGTTGGTTACAAAGGATTTAGTCTGGATGTGAGACTTCAAGGTGTTGGTAAGAGAGATTATGTCTTAGGTGGGGCAGCATTATTCCCGTTTGCTGGGTCTTCAGCTTCGGATGCGGTGTTCCAGCCTTTATTCTACAATCAGACAGATTATTGGTCTGCAGTTAGCTATGATCCTAATGATCCTGATTTTATGAAGGCAAAGAATCCAAATGCGAAATTATTCCGTATATATGATCAAGGCAATAATGTGACTTCTAATACAAGAGCAAGTGACAAATATATACAGAATGCAGCATATTTAAGAGTTAAAAATATCACTTTGGCATATAGCTTCCCTAAAAACTGGGTACAAAAGGCTTTTATGAAAGATGCAAAGATATATTTAAGTATAGAGAATCCTTTCACCTTCTCTTCTTTGCCAAAGGGATATGACCCAGAAGGTAATGAATATAATGAGATTGTATGGAATTATCCATATTATAGGACAATTTCATTAGGCGCCAATATTACATTTTAATCAATTTTTAAGACGATTATTAATATGAAAAAGATATTATTAGCAGGAGTTTTAGGTATTGGACTTTTTTCAGCATGTAATGATAATTATCTGGAAAAATATCCGCTTACATCATTGACGGAACAAAATGCTTTTTTGGACTATAGCAACTATAAAGCTTACATGTATCCGTGTTACGAACTATTTACCAATACAACAATTCAAACTAATTTTAAGGAGAACAACTTAAACTCGCAAAGATATGGAGATTGGTATGCTGGTCTTGTGACAATTCGTGATAATGAATTTAATCCGTATGCATACCAGACCATTACTCAAACAACTTCAGGAGGAGGTTGGGATTTTTCATATATTAGACGCATAAATATTATGCTTAGCCATTTGGGGGATGGAGTGTTAAATCAGAAAGAGGCGGCTCATTGGCGATCTGTAGGTTTCTTTTTTTCTGCTTGGTGGTATATGGAATTAATAGATCGATTTGGTGATGTTCCTTGGGTTAATACAGTATTGAATGAAACTTCTCCTGAAGTGTATGCAGAAAGAACGCCAAGAGCTGAAGTTGCAGATAGTATTATTGCCAGATTGGAGTATGCTGCTGAAAATTTAGGTGATTTTAATGATGGAGATAATACTATCACTGTCGATGTTATAAAAGCTGCGTTGTCAAGATTCTTACTTCGTGAAGGGACATGGGCAAAATATCATGGACTGGATGAACCTTATGAAGAATATTTGAGAAAATGTTTGGCTGTATCACAGGAACTGATGACCAAGTATCCAACGTTATATTATGGTGGCGGTACTGAGTCTGAAGATGCTGCTGGATATGGAGAATTATGGACTACTGAGAACTTGAATAATATTCCAGGGGTCATTTTCTATAAGCAATATTTGGATGGACTTCTTATGCATCGAGGAAATGATTTTGAACATATTGCGGCACATCGTGTGGATGTACCACAGTATACTGTCGATATGTTTTTGATGAAAAACGGATATCCAATCAATAATCCAAATTCGGGATATAAAGGAGGAAAAGGTAAAGATATGTGGGATACCTTTGAAAGTAGAGATCCAAGATTGTATCAGAATATTCAGCCTCCATACGTTGTCGCTGCTAATACTACAGGTACTTCAGATTATGTCACTACATTCCCAACATGGCAGTTCTTAAAAGAAGGTGATATAAATGAAGGGCATACCGTTACGGCAGATGAAGCTGTAAAATACAGAAAATACATTGATTACATGGGAATCAATGATAAGTGTTTAAGAGGTGGGAGTTTTGGTGGTCAAGGAATGAAAAGATGCCCAGGACAAAATTGGGGGGCATCATTAACTCCAAGCAGTCCTAATCTTACGACTGATTCACGTGTGGCATATATGTGTTCAAGAACTGGCTATTATACATGGAAACATTATGATATGTGGGAGTTCTCAACGGGGTCTAGTGCATATTGTACATCAGATAAGCCGATATTTAAAATAGAAGAAATTCTTTTGAATTATGCGGAAGCTGCTTGGGAGCTTGGATTATTTGATCAAACAGTTGCTGATAAAACAATAAATTTGCTTCGTGATAGAGCTGGTGTGTCACCTATGAATGTTTCAATGATTACTTCAGATTTTGATCCTATGAGAGATAAAGGAAATGCTCCTTGGTGGACAGGTAAAGGTGGTAAATTGGGAAATTATGAAGTGGATCCAGTTTTATGGGAGATAAGGCGCGAAAGACAAATAGAATTGTTTGGAGAAGGTTTTGGCTTTTATGATATTAGAAGATGGGCTAAAGCTGCCTACTATGTTAATAGGCAGCCTTGTGGAATGTGGATTGAAGCCAATGATAATCCTTATGGTACTAAAGCAAGTAAATATTCAGGAAACTTTGTTGACTATGAAACAATTATGACTGTAGGTCAGGCTTCTGGTGAAAATAATAATGTGGGTAGCGGATGGATATATACATATCCTAGTCCATTGACTAAAGGTGGATGGTTAGATACCTATTATTTGATGATGGTTCCTACTAACGAAATCGTTCTGAATCCAAAACTTACGCAGAATCCAGGATACAATGAATTGTTTGGTTTGAATTAATAATTATTGAGTATTAGGAAGGGAGGTAAATTGAATTTTGTTGCTGTCGATTCATTTACCTCCTTTTTATTAATATGAAAATTAAATCAGTTATACTATGAATAAAATATCGATTTTTTCAGGAGTACTTTTGGCTTCAATTTCATCTGTGTGTGCATCCTCTCAGCAAAAGCCTAATATCATTTTTATTCTTTGTGATGACATGGGATATGGTGATTTAGGATGTTACGGTCAGAAATATATAAGTACGCCTAATATAGACCGTATGGCTCAAGAAGGAATGAGCTTTACTCAAGCTTATGCAGGTAGTCCGGTGAGTGCACCTTCGCGTGCTACTATTATGACAGGACAGCATTCTGGACATTCTCATGTACGTGGAAACAAAGAATATTGGATTAATGTTCCGTTAATGAAGTATGGGGCGAATGATGAATATACGGTTGTCGGTCAGGAACCATACGATCCGAGTCATATCATTCTTCCTGAAATAATGAAAAAAAACGGGTATACTACAGGAATGTTTGGCAAATGGGCCGGTGGTTATGAAGGTTCTTGCTCTACGCCAGACAAGCGTGGTATTGATGAGTACTACGGGTTTATCTGTCAGTTTCAGGCTCACCTCTATTATCCAAACTTTTTGTGAACTTATTGGTGACAGGAGATTCCCTAAAAAATACATCAACAAGAAGCTTAAAGGTGATTGCTTTGATGGTGTTTCTTTTGCTTCTACATTGTTAGGTGATGATACAAGTCAGAAAAAGCATGATTATCTTTATTGGGAATTTCATGAAACAGATCAGATGGCTGTACGGATGGGAGATTGGAAACTTGTAGTTAAGAAGGGTGTTTCTTATCTGTATAATTTGGCTGACGATATTCATGAGGACAATGATATTTCTACCAATCATCCAGAAATAGTAAAGCAAATGATAGAGATAATAAAGAAAGAACATAAGGAAAGTGATTTTTTTAAGGTGACTTTGCCATTATGAAAAAGAATACATTATTCCTTTTTGTTTTTTGATGTTACCATTCCTATACATTCTTGATATAAAGAGCTGGATATTTATTATGATTCTTAGTCTGAACGATAAATTTTCATGATAAGTTTTCTTATATGCTAAGCTAAAGAGAAAATGGTATTTATGGATATGTTACTTTTCTGTGACAAGTTTACCTTCAAATAGAATCTGCTTTATGAATTGAGCTCATTCTGGTATATTTGTACTTAAAATTTTGTGGTATTTATCTGTTAGAAAATAATAAAATAAAAAATGTAATTTACATATCTTTTTTTACTTCAATAAATAGTTATACATTCGTGCGGTTTTTGCAAAATATGCAAAGAGAGAAAATAGAGAAGTCTAACCGTTAGTAATGTTATACTATGAAGCTAAAGTATTATTCTGTCTTGTCTCTGTGTGTACTTGGGGGCCTGTTGACTACCCCTGCCTCTGTATGGGCTGCACAGCAGACTGAGATAACTATCAGCAGTGCCAATGTGCTGAATCCGTCGGCGGTGGAAGTGGTCTTTTCCAACCAGCAGCGCATGACGCTTGATTTTTATGGTGAAAATATTTTCCGGATGTTCCAGGACAATCAGGGAGGCATTGTGCGCGACCCGCAGGCTTCTCCTGAAGCTCAGATTCTGGTAGACCGTCCCCGGAAAGAGGTCGGCGAGTTGTCGCTGACAGACAAGGACGGAGTGATTACGATTTCTACGGCCAGAATTCAGATAGAAATGAACAAGCGTACATCGCTGTTCAAGATTACGGATAAAATCCGCCAGAAGGTGGTAGTGGAATCAGCACGTCCGGTGGATTTCATGGAAAAACAAGTCTGCCTGTCACTCAAAGCACACGATAATGAGTATTTTTATGGAGGTGGTGTACAGAACGGCCGTTTTTCTCACAAAGGGAAAAGCATCCGTATTGTCAATACGAACCAGTGGACAGATGGTGGAGTGGCTTCTCCTACTCCTTTTTACTGGTCTACAGAAGGATATGGTGTCATGTGGTACACGTTCCGTCCCGGACTATATGATTTCGGAGCAACCGATAAGGAAGTGGTGAAGCTGTCGCATGAAGAAAACTACCTGGATGTCTTTTTCATGGTAAATGACAGTCCGGTAGCCTTGTTGAATGATTTTTATCAGCTGACCGGTAATCCGGTGCTTTTACCGAAGTTTGGTTTTTATGAGGGACATTTGAATGCCTATAACCGTGACTATTGGAAAGAAGACGAAAAGGGTATTCTGTTTGAAGACGGAAAGCGATACAAGGAAAGCCAGAAAGATAATGGTGGTATCAAGGAATCGCTGAATGGTGAAAAGAACAATTACCAGTTCTCGGCACGTGCGGTAATTGACCGTTACAATGCGGCCGATATGCCGTTAGGATGGATTCTGCCTAATGACGGTTATGGAGCCGGCTACGGACAGACTTCTACGCTGGATGGTAATATCCTGAACTTGAAGGAACTGGGTGAATATGCCCGTGCCAAGGGAGTGGAAATCGGATTGTGGACACAGTCGGACTTGCATCCCAAAGAAGGAGTAGAAGCTTTGCTTCAGCGTGACATTGTGAAAGAAGTGCGCGATGCAGGTGTACGTGTGTTGAAAACCGACGTAGCCTGGGTAGGAGCAGGCTATTCTTTCGGACTGAACGGAGTGGCCGATGTGGGACAGATTATGCCTTATTACGGCAACAATGCACGACCGTTTATTATTTCACTGGACGGATGGGCAGGTACACAGCGTTATGCAGGTATCTGGTCGGGCGACCAGACTGGAGGTGAATGGGAATACATTCGTTTCCATATCCCGACCTATATAGGTTCAGGATTGTCGGGACAACCTAATATTTCTTCGGACATGGATGGTATTTTCGGTGGAAAGAATATTCTGGTCAATGTACGTGACTTCCAGTGGAAAACGTTTACTCCCATGCAGTTGAACATGGACGGATGGGGAGCAAACCCGAAATATCCGCAAGTGTTGGGTGAGCCGGCTACTTCCATCAATCGCTGGTATCTGAAGATGAAATCAGAGTTCATGCCTTATACTTACAGCATAGCTCGTGAAGCCGTGGACGGAAAACCGATGGTTCGGGCCATGTTCCTGGATTATCCGAATGGCTATACACTGGGAACGGCTACCCGCTATCAGTTCCTTTACGGGCCTTATGTACTGGTGGCTCCGGTATATCAGAACACACAGGCCGATGCGGACGGAAACGATGTACGTAATGGCATTTATCTGCCTGAAGGGAACTGGATAGATTATTTTACCGGCGACTTGTATCAGGGCGGACGGGTTCTCAATAATTTTGAAACTCCTTTGTGGAAACTGCCATTGTTTATCAAGCAAGGAGCTATTTTACCAGTGACTACAGCGCATAACAATGTGAGTCAGATGGATAAGCATTTACGTGTATATGAGCTTTATCCGGGTGGCGATACAGAGTTTACGGAATACGATGATGATGGAGTATCTGAAGCTTATCGTGCGGGACAGTATGCTACTACGCATATCCGTTCCGTGGTAGAGGGAGAGGACTTGACAGTGTGTGTGGAACCAGTGCAAGGCTCTTTCGAAGGAATGGTAGCGCGTAAGCGTACCCATTTCCGTATCAATGTAACTGCACAGCCGAAGAAACTGACAGTACGTGTAGGCGGAAAGAAAGTGAAACTGACTCCGGTGACTTCTTTGGAAGATTTACAGAAAGGAGCGAATGTATATTATTATGAATCGGACCCTGAATTGAATCGTTTTGCCACTCCGGGCAGTGAACTGGCTCGTCTGCACGTCATTAAGAATCCGGTAGTACATGTGAATCTGGAAGAAATGGACGTGACTCAAAACGATATTCAGTTAGAAATGAAAGGTTTTGTATTTGCACCTGCTGAGAAACTGCTGGTAAGCCAAGGTACACTGCGTGCTCCGGAAGCAGAGGTAACAGAAGAAAATACAGGAGCTTATACATTGACACCTTCATGGAAAAAGGTTGATAATGCCGATTATTATGAAATAGAATATAACGGTATGCTGTATAGTACCATTCGGAACACTCAACTTCTGTTTGAAGATTTACGTCCGGAAACTACTTGCACGTTCAAGGTACGCGCCGTGAATGCTACAGGTGCATCAGAATGGACTAATGTGACGGCTACTACTAAATCAGATCCGTTGGAATTCGCCATTCATGGAATCAAGGGAGAAACCACTTGTCCGAACCAGGGAGGTCAGGGTGTGAATAAACTCTTTAACTTCGATGAGGGAGATACATGGCATACGAAGTGGAGCACGGTTGCAGTTCCTTTTGATTTGATTATTGACCTGAATAGTGTAAATCAGTTGGATAAATTCCAGTACCTGCCTCGTCTGGATGCCGGGAACGGTACATTGGGCAAGGGTACTGTATATTACAGTATGGATAAGTCTGATTGGCACGAAGCTGGCACTTTCGACTGGAAAGGAAGTGACGTGAAGACCTTTGTATTCGAGAAACAGCCTGTTGCACGCTATATTAAGTTGTCGGTTGTATCTGCTACAGGTCAGTATGGTTCAGGTCGTGAACTTTACGTGTTCAAGGTACCTGGCTCAGAAAGCTATATTCCTGGTGACATTAATCAGGATAAGCTGGTAGATGAAAACGATTTGACCTCTTATATGAATTATACAGGATTGCGCAGAGGAGATTCTGACTTTGAAGGTTATATCAGCAAGGGTGACCTGAACGAGAACGGTCTGATTGATGCGTATGATATTTCGGCAGTAGCCATCCGTATGGAGTCTGGAGTGAGCAGCCGTCAGGTACCTTCAGTAGCTGGAGAAATCACAGTTGCTTCATCTAAGAAGGTGTATAATGAAGGGGAAACCGTAGAAATTCGTGTTTCAGGTAAGGGATTGCGTTCGGTCAATGCTCTCAGCTTTGCATTGCCTTATGACCCGCAGGCATTGGAATATGTAGGAACAGAGATGACAGGTATGAAGGAGATGCGTAACCTGACCAATGATCGTCTGCATACGAATGGAACGAAGGCTTTGTATCCTACTTTTGTAAATATTGGAGAAAAGCCTTGCCTGGAAGGGGATGCTGAACTTATGACAATCAAGTTTAAGGCAAAACGCAAACAAAAGATCGACTTGAACGTACTGGACGGTATGCTGGTCGACAAGAATCTGAATACAGTGAAGTTTTGATAGATTATCCGGGACTCGTTCCCGGATATAAAAAAGAGGAAAATGGTTGTCTAGACTCAACAGACAATCATTTTCCTCTCTTTTTATAGTGCAGATAAAGATTCTATCAGATTTTTAATCCGTCCAAGATTTGCACATAGGTTGAAATCGCTTCCTCTATTTCACTGACGAGAATGTATTCATCAGCGGTGTGCGAGCGGGAAGATTTTCCCGGTCCCATTTTTACAGAAGGGAAGGGCATTAATGCCTGATCGGATAACGTGGGTGAGCCGAATGGTACTTTCCCCAGTTCTATGGCACGTTTTACAAACGGATGATCAGACGGAATGCTGGAAGAATTGAGGCGGAATGAGCGTGCTTTGGCTTCGCTTTGTATATGTTTACAGATTTCAGCGAACAGCTCTTCGTTAGAGTAACATTCGTTGCTTCGGATATCTACTACGATACTGCACAAATCAGGAATTACATTGTGCTGTGTACCTGCATTGATTTGAGTGACACTCATTTTTACAGGTCCCAGGATGGGTGATTCCTTCGGGAACTTATATGTACGGAACCATTCAATATCTGGAAGTAGTTTGTAAATGGCATTTTCTCCTTCGTTACGTGCGGCGTGACCGGATTTTCCACGTGCAGTGACGTCGAGCACCATAAGTCCCTTTTCTGCAATGGCAGGTTGCATTTCCGTAGGTTCACCTACTACTCCTAATGCAATAGGAGGGAGTTGGGGCAAGACGCTTTCAATTCCGTTTTTTCCGGATACCTCTTCTTCGCAGGAAGCCAGGAAAATCAGGTTGTAGCTTTGGGTTGTCATGCTAAGGTGACGGTACACCTGGAATAATGATACCAGACTGGCACCGGCGTCATTGCTGCCCAGACCGTATAATTTCCCGTTTTCATTTTTTGGAGTAAACGGTTGCTTCCTCCATCCGCTGACCGGCTTCACGGTATCAATGTGTGAGTTGAGCAGGATGGTAGGTTTATTGATGTCGAACATGGGGCTGATACACCAGATGTTATTTCCGGATCTTCCGGTCATAATTCCCGTTTCTTCTATGTAGTTCTGCAGGAAGTCTGCTGCGGCTTCTTCTTCCCGACTGATGGACGGGATTCCAATCAGGGAATGTAACAGAGTCAGTGCTTCAGATGTGTAGTAACCTGTGTCTATCATAAATAATCCGTTTTTTGATTCTTTGCAAAGATAGTCTTTTTTAGGAGAAATGCTTTAGATTGGCCGGACATTGCAAATAAAATCCTATATTTGCAGAATAAACCAATAAAATAAAGTAAGATAGATGGTTAATTCATGTTTGTCTCGGCTTGTACGACAACAAGCTGAAAAATATGGGGATAAAGTTGCCTTAAAATACCGTGATTACACCACTGCTACATGGATTCCTGTCACATGGAACGGGTTTGCTGAACTGGTAGATAAAACAGCCCGTGCGTTTGTAAAATTAGGAGTGGAAGTACAGGAAAATGTAGGAGTATTCTCTCAAAATAAACCGGAGTGTCTGTATGTAGATTTTGGAGCTTTTAAAGATAGAATTGTGACTGTGCCTTTGTATGCCACAAGTTCAGAGGCTCAGGTACATTATATTGTAGAGGATGCTGGAATTCGCTTCTTGTTTGTCGGAGAGCAGTATCAGTATGATGTGGCTTACCGGGTGCAGGGTTTATGTCGTTCGTTGAAGAAGATTATTATATTTGATCCCGAAGTAAAGCGTGCTGAAGGTGACAATAATTCTATCTATTTCTCGGATTTCTTGCAGATGGGTGAAGAAGAGGATTGTCAGTCAGAAGTGGATAAACGCACTTCAGAGTCTTCTTTAGATGATTTGGCGAATATTCTGTACACTTCTGGTACGACTGGTGATTCGAAAGGAGTGATGTTGCATCACTCTAACTACGACGTTGCTTTTAAAGGACATAACGCACGTTTGACTAATCTGGCTGAAAATGATGTCGTCATGAATTTCTTGCCGTTTACGCATATCTTTGAAAGGGCATGGTCGTATTATTGCTTGTATAAAGGATGTATGCTGTGTATCAATCTGCGTCCGCAGGACATTCAGAAGACAATCAAGGAAGTACGGCCTACGGCTATGTGTAGCGTTCCCCGTTTTTGGGAAAAGGTATATGCCGGCGTACAGGAAAAAATCAATGAGACTACGGGCTTGAAAAAGAGTTTGATGCTGGATGCGCTTCGGGTTGGGCGTGAACATAACATTACGTATCTGATGAACGGAAAGACGCCCCCTTCCTTGTTGCACATGAAATATAAGTTTTATGAGAAAACGATTTATAGCCTGCTGAAGAAAACGATAGGAATAGAGAACGGGAATTTCTTTCCTACGGCAGGAGCTGCTATTCCAGAGAAGGTGGCAGAGTTCGTGCATTCGGTAGGTATTAATATGATAGCTGGTTATGGGCTGACGGAAAGTACGGCCACTGTCTCTTGTGAATGGATTGGAGATTTCCGTCTGGGAGCAGTAGGCCGTGTGCTCGACGGGGTAGAGGTACGTATTGGAGAAAATAACGAGATACAGCTTCGTGGAGGTATCATAACGAAGGGATATTATAAGAAAGAAGCCATCACCCAGCAGGCATTTACAGAAGATGGTTGGTTCCGTACGGGAGATGCCGGATATATGAAAGATGGTTTCTTGTACTTGACGGACCGAATCAAGGATTTGTTTAAAACTTCCAATGGTAAGTACATTGCTCCGCAGGCCATTGAAACCAAGTTGGTGGTAGATCGTTATATTGATCAGGTGACCATTATTGCAGACCAGCGGAAATTTGTATCGGCCCTGATTGTGCCAGAATACAGTCAGGTGGAGAAGTTTGCGCAGGAACATCATATTGCTTTTGGTAGTAGAAAGGAATTGCTGGAGAATCCTCAGATTATTGAGTTGTTCCGTCTTCGAATCGATACGCTTCAGCAGGAGTTTGCGCATTATGAACAGGTTAAGCGTTTTACCCTTCTTCCGGAGCCGTTCAGTATGGAACGTGGCGAGCTGACCAACACGCTGAAACTGAAACGTGCGGTGGTGGCCCGTAACTACAAGGATATTATCGACAAAATGTATGAAGAAAATGTCGGTTAAATAGCTGACTTTTATCTACAGGCACTCTTTCAGGGGTGCCTGTTTTTTCATATCTTTGCAACGAGAAAAAATAACAGGCTAATTTATCGTATTTTATGATTACCATAGAGCAACTGAAAGGCGTGAAAGAACGTACGGAAGCCTTGTACCGTTATCTGGACATTGAAGGAAAGAAAATACAGGTGGAAGAAGAACAGCTTCGTACGCAGGCACCCGGTTTTTGGGATGACCAGAAGGCTGCCGAAGCGCAGATGAAAAAAGTAAAGGCTTTGCAGCAGTGGATTACCGGTTATCAGGAAGTGAAGACATTGGCGGATGAACTGCAGTTGTCTTTTGATTTTTATAAAGATGAACTGGTTACTGAGGAAGAAGTGGATGAGGCTTATTCAAAAGCTATCTCTGCAGTAGAGGAGTTGGAATTAAAGAATATGCTTCGCTCAGAAGCTGACCAGATGGATTGTGTATTGAAAATCAATTCAGGTGCAGGAGGTACAGAAAGTCAGGATTGGGCTTCCATGCTGATGCGTATGTACATGCGCTGGGCTGAAAGCAATGGATACAAGTTGTCGGTGGCTAACCTTCAGGAAGGAGATGAGGCCGGTATCAAGACGGTAACGATGAATATTGAAGGGGCCTACGCTTATGGTTATCTGAAAGGCGAAAACGGGGTACACCGACTGGTTCGTGTATCTCCTTACAATGCACAGGGTAAGCGAATGACTTCTTTTGCATCTGTCTTTGTTACTCCTTTGGTAGATGATTCAATTGAAGTGACCGTGGAACCGGCTCGTTTGTCATGGGATACATTCCGAAGTGGTGGTGCCGGAGGACAGAACGTAAACAAAGTAGAATCTGGCGTACGTCTGCGTTATCAGTATAAAGACCCTTACATAGGTGAAGAAGAAGAAATCTTGATTGAAAATACGGAAACCCGTGACCAGCCGAAGAATAAGGAAAACGCCATGCGTCAGTTGCGCTCTATCCTTTATGATAAGGAGTTGCAGCACCGTATGGAAGAGCAGGCTAAGGTTGAGGCCGGAAAGAAAAAAATCGAATGGGGTTCTCAGATACGAAGCTATGTATTCGATGACCGTCGTGTGAAAGACCATCGTACCAACTACCAGACATCGGATGTCAACGGGGTAATGGATGGAAAAATTGACGGTTTCATTAAAGCTTACTTGATGGAGTTTTCAGATAGCGAAATCTGATAACTTTGAGTAAAATCGCTCTTTTTTATTTGTCTTTTTGCAAAGATGTTGTAATTTTAGGGTTGTAAATCTAAAATTGAAAACTTATGGGACGCAACAGGAGTGTAAAAAGACAGAATTTTGAGAAACGTGAGGAAGAAAAAGCCAATAGATTGTTCAAGATGATTTGTATTGTCTTGATTCTATTGGCTATTTTAATGATTGTAGGTTACACGTTGGCTTCTTGATAGCTTGGATAGAATATGCCGCAAGAAATAGAAAGAAAGTTTCTGGTGCGTGATGATTCTTATAAGGCTATGGCTTATGGAAGGAAGCGTATCAGACAAGGCTATATCTGTAGTGAAAGAGGACGCACGGTGCGGGTACGTATCCAGAATGAAGAAGGTTATCTGACCATAAAGGGACCTTCGGACGTATCGGGTATGAGTCGTTATGAATGGGAGTATGCTCTTCCTTTGCAGGAGGCGGAAGAATTGATGAAGTTGTGCGAGCCGGGAATGATTGATAAAACTCGTTATCTGGTACGATGGGGGACGCACGTTTTTGAGGTGGATGAATTCTACGGAGAAAACAATGGACTGGTCGTGGCGGAAGTTGAATTAACCGATGAGAAGGAAACTTTTGAGATTCCTCCTTTTTTGGGGGAGGAAGTGACCGGACAAGTGAAGTATTATAATTCGTTCTTGATGAAACTTCCTTATCGGGAATGGGGTAAAACTTCTCCTGAAAACTGTCAGAACAAGGGGTAAAAACTCTCAATTGACAGTTTTTACCCGTTTGAATACCAGATTTTGTGAAGAGCTCTCTTTGTTTTTCTACTAATATTGCAGTGTCGAAATAAAGACAGACATTGTTTCAATTAAAGAAAAGAAAGACTAAAAGATTTATGAAAACGGCAAATTTTGCTCAGAACTTGTTGAGCATGCAGACAGAACTACTTCATTTCGCTTATAAATTAACGGCAGACCGTGAGGAAGCGAATGACCTTCTCCAGGAGACTTCATTGAAGGCTTTGGATAATGAAGAAAAGTATGTAGCAGAAACGAACTTCAAAGGATGGATTTATACCATCATGCGTAATATATTCATCAATAATTATCGCAAGACTTTGCGTGATCAGACATACGTTGACAATACCGACAATCAGTTCTTCTTGAACCTGGGAGTGGATATTGAGGATGACTCCATGCAGGGGGCTTACGATTTGAAGGAAATGCGCCGCATTGTGAATGCATTGCCGAAAGAATATCGTGTACCTTTTGCGATGTATGTGTCAGGTTTTAAATACCGGGAAATTGCGGACAAACTTAACCTCCCTTTGGGTACGGTGAAAAGTCGTATCTACTTTACCCGTCAAAGGTTACAAGAAGACTTAAAGGATTTCAGATGATCATGATAACTCTCTATCTTTAAAAATAATATATTTATTATTACATAGACGCCGGTTGCTGTGAGAGCACCCGGCGTTTAGTGTGTTTATGGAGTGGGGAAAGATATTAGTGTGAATTGTGTAACCTTTTTCTGATAAATGGACGATAAATGTAGTAACCTGCCAAAGATGCCAGGAGTATGCCTGTGCAATTGGCTATAAAGTCCATCCAGTCTCCACTACGGTTGTCTGTACACTGTGATTGTAAGATTTCAATGATTCCGCTCATCAGGATGGGCAACAGAATACCTCCAATTGTTAGTTGTATTTTTTTGATTTGTTTATGCCGGATTAGGTGTTCTATCCATATAATGGAACTGAGACCACCATACATGCATACATGTACTAGTTTGTCGAAATTATTAATTTCTTCCAATTGAGTATGTGGAGGAGTAAAAAAGGATAAATACCAAATGGCAAGAATTGTCAAAATAGAAAATGGGTAATGTCTTAAAATCTGCATTTTGTGTAAAACTTTAAATTTTCATGCAAAAATACGATATTTTTTGTACTTTTGTCCCCGTTTTAAAGTGTAATTATAATAAAATGATTTATGCAGCATAAGAGTGAAAGAGCAAACTTTGGAAGTAAATTAGGTGCAATTCTTGCGGCCGCAGGTTCTGCGGTAGGTTTGGGTAACATATGGCGTTTTCCTTATGAAACAGGAAATCATGGTGGAGCTGCATTTATATTAATTTATCTGGGCTGTGTTATTGTATTCGGGTTACCTATAATGATTGCGGAATTTACCATTGGCCGACGTGCAAAGGCCTGTACGGGTGGAGCGTATGAAACGTTGGCTCCGGGTACACATTGGAAATGGGTAGGCTATGCCGGAGTATTAACTGGCTTTTTGATATTGGGATATTATTCGGTAGTAGCCGGATGGACCTTGGAGTATGTATGGCAAGCTGCTTCGTTTGGATTGTCAGGAAAAACCTCTGGAGAGTATGTCTCTATGTTTCAAGACTTTTCTCAACAACCGTTCCGACCGCTTCTGTGGTTGTTTGTGTTTATGTTTGTTACTCATTTCGTTATAGTGAAAGGTGTAAAAGACGGGATAGAGAAATCTTCTAAAATCATGATGCCATTGCTGTTTATTTTGGTTATTCTGCTAGCTGGTTGCTCTATCATGCTGCCTGGGGCTGAAAAGGGAATCAAATTTTTACTTCATCCAGATTTTAGTAAGGTTACTCCAGATGTTTTTTTAGGGGCAATGGGACAAGCTTTCTTCTCTATGAGCCTGGGGATGGGATGTCTTTCTACTTATGCTTCTTATTTTGGAAAGGAGACTCGTTTGGGGCATACGGCCATGAGTGTAGGGTTGATTGATACGTGTGTGGCTGTGTTGGCTGGATTGATTATCTTTCCGGCAGCCTTTTCTGTGGGTATTCAGCCCGATGCAGGTCCTTCTTTGATATTTATCACTTTGCCTAATGTGTTCCAGCAGGCTTTTGCCAATGTACCTTTCCTGGCCTATATATGTTCTGTGGCTTTCTATGTGTTATTGGCTTTGGCTGCCTTGACGTCTACAATCTCTTTGCATGAGGTTTCTACGGCCTTTCTGCATGAGAAGTTTCATTTTACACGAGGACGAGCTGCCTGTATTGTTACAGGAGGATGTCTGCTGATAGGTATTGTATCTTCATTAGCTTTAGGAGAATGGAGTAGTTTGAAGATTGGTGGGTTAAATATGTTTGATGCATTGGATTATCTGACTGCTAAAATTATGCTTCCGGTATGCGGTATGTTTGCAGCCGTGTTTGTCGGTTGGGTATTAGACAAGAAAATCGTAAGAGGAGAAGTGACTAATTATGGTATGTTAAAAGCTCCTTATTATCCACTGTATCTGATAGTTTTGCGATTTGTTGCTCCTATTGGTATCCTTGCTATATTTGTCAATGAATTGGGCTTGTTGAGCTGGTAATGTGGAAGGATTTTTTCTATTATTCCCGTTCTGAGAGGAGAGTAATTCTGCTTCTGTTAGGCATGCTGGTAATCTTAGGCATTTCTTGGTTGATATGCCATAAAGTCTATAAGCCAGAATATGTACGTCAGGAAGACTCTGCTGAGATAGATTCTTTTCTGGCTTCTGTGAAGCAACGTGAGGTTTCCTATGCTAAGCGTAACTATACGGCATCAGGTGTCAGGAAAGGGCAGGAGGTTGTTTTGTTTGATTTTAATCCGAATACAGCCGATTCCGTACAATTGAAAAAACTGGGATTACCTTCCTTTGTAGTTCGTAATATTCTTCGGTATCGGGAAAAAGGAGGCATTTTTCGTACTCCGGAAGCTTTTGCTCGCATTTATGGATTGAAGGAGGAACAATATTTATTACTGAAACCCTATATTCAGATACCGCCAAGAGAGGAGAATAAACAAGATTCTGTTTACGAACAGGTTAAAATACAACGAATAGAAAAATATCCGGAAGGAACCCTTGTGTCCTTAAATGAAGCGGATACCACTCAATTGAAACGTATACCTGGTGTGGGAAGCGCTATAGCTAAAATGATTGTAGCCTATCGTAATCGTCTTGGAGGTTTTGTATGTTTGGAGCAGTTGCAGGAAATTCCGCATGTAGATGCTAGCCTGAATAAATGGTTTACTATACAAAGTGCTCCTTTTAGGAAAATAAGAGTAAATAAAGACGGGTTGGATAAATTACGTAATCATCCTTATATGGATTTTTATAAGGCCAAAGCTATTTTGGAATATCGCCGGAAAAGGGGCAATATAAAAGGTCTTTCCCGGCTTTTTCTCTTTGAAGAGTTTACCGAAAAAGACCTTCAACGCTTGTCTCCTTATTTATCTTTTGAATGATTTATTTGCGTGAATAACCTGCTGCTTCAGCTATTTTTACTGGAATCTCGGTATTGTCAATCCGGTTTTGGAATTTCTCTGCTCCAGCTCCAATGGCAAAGACCGGTACATACCCTGCAGAGTGTCCTCCACTTGTCCAGCCAGTTAAAGCTATTTCATTGATAATTCGTTTAGCTTCTGCTGCAATAGGTTCGTCTTGTGCATATTCGCTCTTTTCCATTTTTACTTGTTGGTTTTTCATAGTCTGCTCGTACACGTTTTTCAAGCGAGCTTCCTGTTTTTCGTTTAACTGGATTTTATCCCAAAATCCGAAATTGTCTTTTAAAGCCTGTTGTACAGCTTCCCAGGATACCTGATTATTCGTTTTAGAGCGAAGCTGGTTGATGACTTTGGTGAATCCACTTTCACTGACCTTTTGGTTCTTGAGTACCTGCAGGTTCAGTTCATACGGACCTTTTCCTAAAACAAAACCTCCGGTTTCATGGTCGGCAGTAACTACAATTAAGGTTTCATCCGGATGTTGTGAGTAGAATTCGTAAGCGACCTTAATGGCATTGTCAAAGTCGATTACTTCATGAAAGGTCGTAGCGGCATCGTTGCTATGGCATGCCCAGTCGATTTTTCCACCTTCTACCATCAGGAAGAACCCTTTTGATAAATCTTTAGAGAGGAAATTAATTGCCGAACGGGTTATTTCTTGCAAAGTAAGGTCACTTTTTCCCCGGTCAATAGCGTATGGGATGGAAGAACGGTCCGCCTTAGAAGCGGCTTCCGACTGGAACAGAATCATCTTGTCTGCTTTTTTACTTTTCTTGAGATAATCTTTATATCCTCTGGCAATGATGTATCCGTATTGATCAGCCAGTGAGTAAAGATTCGTTGCTTGAGGATTATTTTTGTCCTGTGGTTGTAGAAAGTCTGAACCGGCATAGAAATCAAACCCTGTTTCATATAAGTCTTTTCCTATCTCGTAATAACTTCCTCTTCCTGAAGCATGTGCATAGAAAGCAGCAGGAGTTGCATGGTCTATGCTGACGCTGGTAGCTACTCCTACCCGGCATCCATGTTGTTTAGCCCATGTTGCTACACTGTAAACGGGGGTCTGTAAATCTTTTAAAACTCCGATAGCTCCATTTTTTGTTTTGTTTCCTGTTGCAAGCGCCGTACCTGCAGCAGCAGAATCTGTTACTCCGTTAGTGGCAGAGAAAGTGGTGGCTACGGTTGTGTAGGGGAATTGTGTAAACTGTAGGGGAGTTATACCGATTTTTCCTTCAAGTTCACCAAGATATAATTCTGTGCCTTGTACTTGATTGACTCCCATTCCGTCTCCGATGAAATAGAATACGTACTTGGCTTGCTGTGCATCTATCCGGCAAAAAACCATCAAGAAGAACATAATAGTGATAGATAACTTTTTCATAAAGCCTTGTGTTGAAATTATTTTTTTTCGCGAAAATAAGAAAAAATACGGCTTCGGAGATTTTTTTTAAAAAAAGATGCCTTAAAATGGGAAACGATTTCAAGTTCTTTCATTTTACTTATTGAATGATGTTACATTTTTTAAACATGTAATTATGAAAAAAAGAATTTTATTAGGGGCGTCTTTGATTTTGTCCCTGTTGGCTTCTTGCCAGCAAAAAGAGAATTTGCAGAACGTGAGTGATGAATTGAACTTGAGCTTGGAAGCTTCTGTGTATGCTTCTTCTGGTAGTTCTAGGGTTTCCACGGATGAGTCGGGAGTTACGACTTTTTCAGAAGGAGATGAATTAGGCTTTTTCATGCCAGAAGAAGATGAACCTGTGAAGTGGACGTTGAGCGGTAGCCAATGGACTCCTGAATTTCCCTTATCGTGGAAAGATAAAGTAAGTAAATTTTCATACTGCGCTTATTACCCTTATTCGTCTGAGGCTACGGTTCGTGGAGATATTCCGATGCCTGATTTGAGTTTACAGAAAGGAACGCTTGCAGGCATTGGAGAATTTGATTTTCTGACTGCCCGTTGTGAGGTTAGCTATCAGGAAACGGATAATGGAAAAGTTTCTTTCACAGGGGAATCGTCTTTCAGACATGCGTATAGCCTTATTTCTATTACGATAAAGAAAGATTTACCAGAAGAAAATGTATTGATTAGTCAGGCATCCTTTAAAGGAGATAACTTATTTGGTAATAGTACCTATCATTTTGCAGAATCGGAAGCAGAGGATGGTATTTCTTATTTGGAATTACCTGAGGTAGATGCTTTGACATTGAATTTTGAGGAGCCGGTTACTGTGGTTGAGGATACCGGTTATACTTTGTTCTTATTGTGTAATCCACAGGATTTGGTAGAGGATTCTGAATTCTCTATTTCTTATCAGCGAGATGGAATATCTTATACTGCATCTACCCAAAAACTAGGAAATCAGTTTGCAGCAGGTAAATATTATCAGTTTATTCTGAAATTAACGAAGGCTGAATTAAGTTTGGAAGGTTGTGAGGTAAGTGATTGGATTTCTGAAAAACTTCCAGAAATAGCTATTGAAGAAACTCCTGCGTAAGTTTACTACTGATGATTGTTTCCGGAGAAGCTATAAATGAGTTTCTCCGGATTTTTTATGCCTGCTTTTATCTCTTGAAATAGAATTGTAATAAATCTCAGAAAAAACATATAACTTTACACCTTCAAATAAACTAACAGTCAATTTTGTTCATTTATATAACAATGAAAGCACTTAAAGACCGCATCATTCGTGATGGAAAATGCTTTGAGGGAGGCATCCTTAAAGTAGATAATTTTATTAATCATCAGATGGACCCTATTCTGATGAAGTCAATGGCAGTAGAGTTTGTACGGAGATTCGCCAGTACGAAGATTAACAAGGTTCTGACCATTGAGGCCAGCGGCATTGCTCCTGCAATTATGGTTGGTTATCTGTTGGAACTTCCGGTTGTTTTTGCCAAGAAGAAAAAACCGAGCACAATGGAGAACATGCTGACAACCACTGTCTATTCGTTTACGAAAGATCGCACGTATGATGTGTGTGTAAGTAAGGATTATTTATGTCCGGGAGATAAGGTGTTGTTCATTGATGACTTCTTAGCCAATGGCAATGCCGCAAAGGGGATTATCGATCTGGTACAGAAAGCAGGAGCTGAATTAGTGGGAATGGGCTTCCTGATAGAAAAATCTTTCCAGCACGGAGGAGATTATTTGAGAGCACAAGGCATTCATGTGGAATCTTTGGCGATAATTGAAAGTTTGGAAAATTGTCAAATTAAAATAAAAGACTAAATCTTTAAATGGAAAAAGAACAACAGCAAACTGCCCAGAGTGCTGGGCTTATTTACGGGTTGAATGACCGTCCGCCTTTAAAAGATTCTATTTTTGCGGCTTTGCAGCATTTGTTGGCAATCTTTGTAGCTATTATTACCCCTCCGCTGATTATTGCAGGGGCATTAAAATTGGATTTGGAAACCACCGGATTTTTAGTTTCCATGGCTCTTTTTGCATCGGGTATTTCTACATTTATCCAGTGCCGTCGCGTAGGACCGATAGGTTGTGGACTGCTGTGTATTCAGGGAACCAGCTTCTCATTCATTGGTCCGATTATTTCTGCGGGCTTAACAGGTGGACTAAGTGCTATTTTCGGGGCTTGTATTGTAGCTTCTTCGGTGGAGATGTTAATTAGCCGAGTGTTGAAGTATACACGCAGAGTTATTACTCCTTTGGTATCGGGGATTGTGGTGACACTGATAGGTATGAGTTTGATTAAAGTGGGAATCTCTGCTTGCGGGGGTGGAGCTGCTGCACAGGCAGATGGTACTTTCGGGGCTTTCCGCCATATTGGTTTAGCTGCTTTGGTACTTGTCTTGATTATCTTTTTCAATCGTAGTTCCAACCGTTATTTGCGAATGAGCTCCATTGTTATCGGCCTGGTGGTTGGCTACGTATTAGCGTGGGCATTGGGAATGGTTGACTTTTCTGCTGTACAGAGTTATGGTGGTTTCAATATTCCTATACCTTTCCGTTACGGTATTTCATTTGATATTTCTGCAATCATCGCTTTGGCGTTGGTTTATTTGATTACGGCAATTGAAGCGTATGGAGATATTACAGCCAATTCATTGATTTCTGGGGAGCCGGTAGAAGGGGAAACGTTTGTTAAACGTGCTTCTGGAGGTATCTTGGCTGATGGTTTTAATTCCATGCTGGCCGGATTCTTCAACTCTTTCCCTAACTCGATTTTTGCTCAGAATAATGGTATGATTCAGTTGACAGGAGTAGCCAGTCGCTACGTAGGATACTTTATTGCAGGTTTCCTTATTTTGCTGGGCTTGTTCCCTGCAGTAGGATTGATTTTCTCGTTGATGCCTGAACCGGTGTTGGGTGGAGCTACTCTGTTGATGTTTGGAACAGTGGCTGCCGCAGGAATCCGAATCATTTCTGCACAGAAAATCAACCGTAAGGCTACGCTGGTGATGGCTTTGAGCTTTTCTTTCGGCTTGAGTGTGGAACTTGTGCCGGATATTCTTTGTCAGTTGCCGGAAACCGTTCGTAATATATTTTCTTCAGGTATTACAACTGGTGGACTGACTGCCATCTTGTCTAATCTGCTGATTCAGATAAAAGAATAAAAAATATATTGGATAAAAAGAAGAAAGGCTGTCTTATTTTGGACAGCCTTTCTTTATGGTTTTAAGGTGTTACTTATCGAGAAGCAAACATTGATTGGCTATTAGCCTGACGTGCAGAAATCATACCTTGCAAATCGGGAGATACAGTCACCGGAGTGCCGTCCTGCTGTTTGAAAGTGATAGTTCCGTCTTCATTCATGGTAATCAGTTCGAATGTCTGACCTTCGGCAGAAGCATTCCATGTATTCTTTTCTTTGTCATAAATTAAGGTAAGTGGCTTGTCTTCTTCACCTTTCTTTGTGATAGTGTAGCCATCTTCATTGGTCTGTACAAGGTATTCTCCGCTTTCACCTTTTACTGTTTTTACGCTACCTACATCGGCCAAAGGATTTGAACCAGACCAGAACTCGATAGAGTTCAGTACAATGACGTCTGCCAAATAAGCTACTTCATATACAGGTACGATATGAAATGCTAAAAAGACAATTTCATTTACGAATTTATTGCCAATGTTGTTGTTCCAGTCCTTCAGACTACTCCATAAACCAAATGAACCGATACATGAGGAGCATATAATGCTGCCGCTCAGAATCAGGCAGGCAGCTGAAAGTTTTAGTTTTTTCATACTCAATTGCATTTTGGGGTTAATATTTTATATGTATTGTCGTTTTGCTATTACAATTTGTTACAAAGTTAGAAGTTATTTTGGATTATGAAAGAAAAAGGTAAAAAAATAGTATCTTTGCGCTGTTTTTTGTGAGAAATTAATGATTAAATAAAAAATAGAATGAAAGAAACAATTCAGAAGAGATTGAGCGATTCGAAGACGGCACGCTGGACCGCTTTGTTTATCGTTTCGTTTACCATGATGTGTGGTTATTTTCTGACGGATGTGATGTCTCCGTTGGAAAACTTGTTGACAACAAAGGGTCAGGTGGTATATTTTACAGATGATACCTCTATGCCGGCAGACAGTCTGGTGGCCAAAGTGAATTACTTTTCTTCGGAAGAAATGCTTTCAAATCCGTTGCTGACTGTAGAGCAACTTGAGGAAGGAAGTAAGGTGCAGTATTATGAGATGCAGAATGGTGCACAGATACAGACAGAAAAGACAATTAGTTCTGTCGCCAGAGGGGAAGGCTGGTCAAGTACGGAATATGGCTTCTTCTCAGGGGCTTATGGCTTGATTAATGTGTTCTTGCTGATGCTGTTTCTCGGTGGGGTGATTTTGGATAAAATGGGAATCCGTTTTACTGGAATGATGTCTTCTGGATTGATGTTTATGGGAGCTCTGATTAAATGGTATGCCCTTTCTTCCGATTTTGGAGATGCACAGCTTTTTGGAATGGACATGCAGGTGGCATTGGCTTCTTTAGGATTTGCGATATTCGGAATGGGCGCTGAAATCACAGGTATTACTGCATCTAAAGTCATTGTAAAATGGTTTGCCGGAAAGGAACTGGCGCTTGCCATGGGACTTCAGGTGGCAATGGCTCGTATTGGTACTGCCGTGGCTTTGGCGGTAAGCTTACCAGTAGCCCGTTGGATGGGAGATGTTTCTTATCCGGTGTTGTTCGGAGCCATTTTGTTATGCGTGGGATTTGCTTCATATATGATTTATTGTGTCATGGACCGCAAGGAAGATGCTTCTGCCGCAGCTGTTCGCATGGAAAACGGAGAGGTTGAAGAAGAAGGTTTCAAATTGTCCGATTTGAAACTGATTTTCTGTAGCAAGGGCTTCTGGTTGATTAACCTGCTGTGCCTGATGTTCTATGCCGGTGTGTTCCCCTTCCTGAAGTTTGCGACAAAACTGATGATTTATAAATACGATGTGCCGGAATCTTTTGCCGGATTGATTCCTGCCTTATTGCCTTTTGGAACCATTCTGCTGACACCCGTATTCGGCTCTTTATATGACCGTATCGGTCGCGGAGCTACCTTGATGATTATTGGTTCAGTCATGTTGACAGTGGTTCACGTGTTGTTTGCTCTTCCGGTAATGAACTACTGGTGGTTTGCTGTTATTGTCATGATTGTATTGGGAATAGCATTTTCTTTGGTACCCAGTGCCATGTGGCCTTCAGTTCCTAAGATTATCCCGATGAAGCAGTTGGGTTCTGCTTATGCCACCATTTTCTATATCCAGAATATCGGGTTGACAATGGTGCCTTGGTTGATTGGATGGGTTATCGAACATTTTGCAACTTTGCGTAACGAAGCTGGTGTAATTGTAGGCTATGACTATACGGCTCCGATGGTTATTTTTGCAGTGTTTGGTCTGTGTGCCATCCTTATTTCTACATTGCTTCGTGTAGAAGACAGCAAAAAACATTATGGACTGGAAGAAGCTAATATGAAAAAATAATTTTTAAGTCTCTTTCATGGAAGGAGCGGGGGGTGTCAGGCACATCTTCAGCTCCTTTTATTTTTATTAATACCTCATAAGAAGGGGGAATGGCGGTATATACTTTGTCTTGTGGATTTTTTCCCGTATCTTTGGACTGTTTTTATGTGAGAATCTGTCAGTGAGATAACAAATGGCCTATAAAGGGCAATAAACTACCGGATAGATTTCTACATGAGAAATGTGTAACAAAAATTTAGCTATGAATAATACGAAGAAAAAATCACCTATATCATGGGTTCCTACTGCATATTTTGCTATGGGACTTCCTTTTGTCGTACTCAATATGGTTACCGTGTTAATGTTTAAAGGGCTTGAGGTGGATGATAAGCTAATCACCTTCTGGACGTCGTTGATTCTTCTGCCCTGGACATTGAAGCCATTGTGGAGTCCTTTTCTTGAACTTTTCCGGACAAAGAAATTTTTTGTGATTGTCACTCAGTTAATTACGGGAGTCACTTTCGGGCTGGTAGCTTTTGCGTTGAACCTGTCCCATTTTTTCAGTATTTCCATTGCGCTGCTGGCCATTGTTGCTTTTAGCGGAGCTACTCACGACATTGCTTGCGACGGAGTATATATGAGTGAACTGTCCAATGAAGACCAGGCAAAGTTTATTGGCTGGCAGGGAGCCTTTTATAACATAGCAAAGATTCTGGCAACGGGTGGTTTGGTATACCTGGCTGGATATTTCATCGAGCTGAATGCAGATGCCGGATTGCTGATTGCCAACAAAAGGGCTTGGATGATTATCTTGCTGATTCTTTCCGTAACCATGATTCTTCTGGGAATCTATCATCTGTTTGCTTTGCCTTCTACCCAGTCGGCTTCTTCTAAAAAAACATTACGGAGTAACAAGGAAGTGATGAAGGAACTGGGACAGGTATTGATGGACTTTTTCCGCAAGACACACATCACTTATTATATCTTCTTCATCATCCTTTATCGTTTTGCAGAAGGATTTGTGATGAAGATTGTACCGCTGTTTTTGAAAGCAGACCGGGAGATGGGAGGTTTGGGACTCAATGAAAAGGAAATCGGACTTTATTATGGTACGTACGGAGCTGCGGCCTTTGTGTTGGGTTCTTTGCTGGCAGGATATTATATTGCCCGACGGGGATTGAAAAAAACAATCTTCTCGTTGTGCTGTATTTTCAACCTTCCTTTTATGGTGTATGCCTTGTTTGCTTACTTCCAGCCGGAGAGTGGTTGGATAATATGCAGTGGCATCGTCTTTGAGTATTTCGGATATGGTTTCGGCTTTGTCGGACTTTCTTTGTTTATGATGCAGCAGGTGGCTCCCGGCAAGCATCAGATGGCTCATTATGCATTTGCTTCAGGAATCATGAATTTTGGAGTGATGATTCCGGGAATGTTAAGCGGCTGGGTGTGCGAAAGTCTTGGCACATGGTTTGACAAGCCGGGAGGCTATGAGCCTTTCTTTATCTTCGTACTGATTGCTACAATTCCAGCCTTCCTGATTACTTATTTCCTTCCGTTTAAGTATGATAATGGAGGAAATTTGCTGGAAGGCGAAAAAGAATATGTATAATAATCAATTAAACTAACTGGATATGAATGAAAAATTTGTAATGCCCTGGGAAGAACGCCCGGCAGACTGTAAAGAAGTGATGTGGCGCTATTCGAAGAATCCTGTTATCGGACGTTATCAGATTCCTTCATCGAATAGTATTTTCAATAGTGCGGTAGTTCCCTTCAAGGATGGATTTGCAGGGGTGTTCCGTTGCGATAACCGAGCTGTACAGATGAATATCTTTGCTGGTTTCAGTAAGGACGGTATCAACTGGGAAATCAATCATGAGCCGATTGTCTTTAAGCCCGGCAATACGGAGATGATAGATTCAGAGTATAAATATGACCCTCGTGTGACTTGGATTGAAGACCGTTACTGGATTACATGGTGCAACGGTTATCACGGACCTACCATCGGCATCGGTTATACATTCGATTTCAAGGAATTCTATCAGTGCGAGAATGCCTTCCTTCCATTTAACCGTAACGGCGTATTGTTCCCGCAGAAAATTAACGGTAAGTATGCCATGCTGAGCCGTCCGAGCGACAACGGTCATACACCTTTCGGAGATATTTATATCAGCTACAGTCCCGATATGAAGTATTGGGGTGAGCACCGTTGTGTAATGAAAGTGACTCCTTTCCCGGAAAGTGCCTGGCAGTGTACAAAGATTGGAGCCGGCTCTGTACCTTTCCTGACAGAAGAAGGCTGGCTGATGTTCTATCACGGGGTTATTACCACTTGTAACGGTTTCCGTTACTCTATGGGAGCAGCTATTCTGGATAAGGACCATCCGGAAAAGGTGCTTTATCGTACCCGTGACTACCTGTTGGCACCTGCTGCACCTTATGAACTGCAGGGAGATGTGCCCAATGTAGTGTTCCCGTGTGCTGCTCTTCAGGATGGAGAAAGAGTAGCTGTGTACTACGGAGCTGCTGATACCGTGGTAGGAATGGCTTTCGGTTATATTTCCGAAATCATTGATTTTGTAAAGCGTACTTCTATTTTGTAAATGTAAATATTTAATAAGGCTGTTCCTGTAGCCAGACGCTATGGGAGTAGCCTTTTTTATTTTAGGCCTATGAAAAAACTAATCGCATCTCTGAACTTTTTGTTCATCTGGAATTGTGCCAATGCGCAGGACCCGGTGGACTATGTAGACCCGTTTATTGGAACAACCAATTATGGTACTTGTAATCCGGGAGCTGTCTGTCCGAATGGTTTGATGTCGGTCGTTCCTTTTAATGTGATGGGGTCGGATGAAAATACCTATGACAAAGACGCTCGCTGGTGGTCTACTCCTTATGAATACACGAACAGCTATTTTACTGGACTCTCTCATGTCAATCTGAGTGGGGTGGGTTGTCCTGAAATGGGTTCTCTGTTGCTGATGCCCACAACCGGCGAATTGAATGTCGACTATCATCACTACGGAAGCAAGTATGAAAAGGAAACGGCTTCACCGGGATATTACAGTCTGCAGCTGACCAAATATAATATTAAAGTAGAGGCTACTTCTACATTGAGAACAGGGCTTACCCGCTTTACTTTTCCAAAGGGGAAGAGCCATATCCTGATGAACCTGGGAGAAGGACTGACCAATGAATCGGGAGCTTATCTGCGCCGGATAAACGACCGTGAAATTGAGGGTATGAAGTTCTTGGGAACGTTCTGCTATAATCCTCAGGCTGTGTTCCCTATTTATTTTGTCATGCGTATCAACAAGGCTCCTAAGCAGACGGGGTATTGGAAATTCCAGCGCAAGATGACGGGGGTGGAAGCAGAATGGGACAAAGACAATGGCAAATACAAATTGTACACGCAGTATGACCGGGATTTGGCTGGCGACGACATCGGTGCATGGTTCACTTTCGATACAGAAGAAAATGAACAGATAGAAGTGGCCGTAGGTGTATCGTTTGTTAGTATGGAAAATGCCCGTCAGAATTTGGAAGCTGAGCAGCATGGAGCTGGATTCGATGAAATCTATGCCAGCGCACGGAAACAGTGGAACGACGATTTGAGTCGTATCACCGTAGAAGGAGGTACAAAGGAACAGAAAACGGTGTTCTATACTGCCTTGTATCACACGCTGATTCACCCGAATATCCTCCAGGATGTAAACGGGGAATACCCAGCCATGGAAACCGGAGAAACGAAGACAACTAAAAACAATCGTTATACCGTATATTCTTTGTGGGATACCTATCGTAACCTGCATCAGTTGATGACTCTGGTGTATCCCGAACGTCAGATTGACATGGTACGTACCATGGTCGATATGTACAAAGAGCATGGGTGGTTACCTAAATGGGAGTTGTACGGACGTGAAACCCTCACGATGGAAGGTGACCCCAGTTTGCCGGTGATTGTGGATACCTGGATGAAGGGTCTGTGCGACTTTGATATGGAAACAGCCTATGAGGCTATGCGCAAGTCGGCCACTCTTCCTGGAAAGGAAAACCTGATGCGTCCGGACAACGATGATTACATGAGCAAAGGCTATGTACCTTTGATGGAACAGTTCGATAACTCCGTATCGCATGCTTTGGAATATTACATTGCCGATTATGCTTTGTATACGCTGGCAAAGAGCATGGGAAAGAAAGAGGATGCCGATTTGTTCTACAAGCGGTCTATGGGATACAAGCATTATTATTGCAAGGAATTCGGAACGTTGCGTCCTATTTTGCCGGACGGAAAATTCTATTCTCCGTTCGATCCGCTTCAGGGACAGAACTTTGAACCTAGTCCGGGATTCCACGAAGGTAACTCTTGGAACTATACCTTCTACGTACCGCATGATGTAAAAGGACTGGCTCGCCTGATGGGTGGACAGAAGAAGTTTATCGACAAACTGCAGATGGTATTCGACAAGGGCTATTATGACCCGGCCAATGAACCGGATATTGCTTATCCTTATCTGTTCAGCTACTTCAAGGGGGAAGAATGGCGTACACAGAAAACCGTTCGCGAACTGCTGGCTAAGTACTTCACTCCCAAACCTGACGGTATTCCGGGAAATGACGATGCTGGTACCATGTCAGCCTGGGCTGTATTCAGCATGATGGGCTTCTACCCTGACTGTCCGGGTGTTCCGGAGTATACGTTGACCGACCCGACTTTCGACCGTATTACCATTCGTTTGAATCCGGATTTTTATGGAAAAGATAAACTGGTCATTGAGAAGAAGGAGAATGGTTCATCGGAAGGGTATATCCAGAAAATAGAACTTGGTGGCAAGAAAACAGGTTACCGGATTAATCACAATGACTTGGTAAAAGGCGGCACATTGACGTTCTATAAATAACACAAGCAGATTAGTTTTCCCCTTTTGTTCGTCTTTTCTTTACGGTGTGGCGTACCAGAAAGATGCTGGCTTCGTATAAAAGTACGATGGGGAAGGTTACAATCAGCATAGTAAACACGTCTGAGGTAGGAGTGATGATGGCAGCGATAATCATTGCGACAACCCAGGCGTGTTTTCTGTATTGTGCCATGAAATCGGCAGACAAGATACCCAGTTTGGCCAGCAGCCAGGTAAGAATCGGAATCTCAAACGTGATACCCATCATCAGGCTTAGCATGTTCAGCGTATCAATATAAGAACTGAGCAGAATGGTATTTTCCACCTCCTGACTCACTTGATAGGTCGAAAGAAAGCGGAATGTAAAAGGAAATATCAGGAAATAACTGAATAATACTCCCGTCAGGAAGAGCAGATAGCCCCAGAATATCAGCCAGCGGGAATATTTCTTTTCATTCTGGTAGAGTGCCGGCGAAATAAAATGAAAAAGCTGATAGAGTATGTAAGGAGAAGCCAGCAGAATACCCGCATAGAACGAAACACTCATGTGAGTGAGAAACTGTCCTGAAAGTTGTGTGTTGATAAGTTTTACCGGCAAAGTTTCCGCTTCCAGTCCGGCTATATGCAGTATTCTTCCTAAACATGCAAAGAAACGGTAGGTACAGAAGTCGCCCTCTTTGGGAGCAAGGATGAGGCCGAAAAGCTCTTCTTTGAAACAAAAGGCCAGCAGCATAAGCACAATTACCGCACAAGCGATGTGGATAATCGTTTTGCGCAATTCGTCCAGGTGATCCCAGAAAGTCAGTTCCGTTGGTTGCGTTGGCTTCACGGCAGTTATTTTTCTTTTTTCTCGTTCGAAGTGGTTTCTTCCTTCTTTGGGTCTGTTTCTTTCAGGTTATCTTCCACTTCGTTCATGCCTTCCTTGAAACTTCTTACACCTTTGCCAATACCTTTCATCAGTTCGGGAATCTTCTTTCCGCCGAACAGCAGCAGGATGATTAAAGCAAGAAATAAAAATTCCTGGGTACCAATACCCATAAACAGCAATGTAGTATTCATGTACTTTTTGTGTAAATAGTGAGTGAATTTGTCATTTATTCTTCCGCAAAAATATGGATTGTTTTTTACCTGCGCAAATGTGTGTCGAGGGCATTTTACATTAAAGTGAAAAATGACAGGGTCTGATATATTCTTTCAGGTGTCTTTTCATATTCTTCCTAGTTCTTTGACATATTCTCTGTTCCACAGTGCGGGATTTGTATCCCACAGTGTGAAATATGTATCCCACACTGTGGTTTTTGTATTTCACAGTGTAAAACAGAGAATTTGCTTTTAAGTTAGGGAAAATTTGCAGGTAAGATGGAGAAAAAAGAAGGGGGTGAATAAAATTGGAGGGTAGAAAATTGAAATGTCAGTGAGATGTCAGTAAAACTTTGAGGTTATTGCAGAGGAGAGTTCATAGCTTTGTGGTGGTGAAACAGAATGTGTAATGAAGATAATTGGCTATGAGAGAAAAGAGACATTACGTGGGTATGCGTTGGTTTATGATTCTGTCCTCTTTTTTGATTGGAATCGTGTCTTTCTTTATTTCTTATAATAAGAAAGAGGATGCATCTTTGCCCGATAAGTTGGAGCAAATGATGTGTCGTACGAAGATGAATGTGCACTGTGACCCTTTTTATGGTTACCAGATACATTATCCTGCATTCTTCGAACAGGTTCCGGATTCACTCATTCATGAAACGGGATGTTGCCAGTTCTATTTTGGGAATATGCTGAAGATTGCTCAGATAGCTTTTATCGTAACTAATCTTGAAGGATTTACTGTGCGGCAGGGGATGGAACATTTTGCCATAGAGCAGCATGCTACTGAACGGCGGTGTGGAAATGATTATTTCATTCTTTCCGGACCTCTTTATATCAACCATCGGCCAGTAGAGGGCTATCGTTTTTATGCCAAATACGTGCAGCGGCAAAAACTCTGGTTTGTGCAGTCATTGTCTTACCCAGCGAGTTGCACACGTGCTGTTTCACGACTTATTGAGCAGATAGATAACTGGCAAGTGTGGGAGTAGGTGAAAGGGCTCAGGTATTCTATTGGGTTCAGAAAGCCAACGAAATTTTTCTTTAAAATTCTCGGGCTGTCTTGTCTCTTCCCTAAAAGATGGGTATCTTTGACTCGTTTTTCATTTAACATTGATACTCATGCAGGATTTTGTTCATTTGCACGTTCATACGCAGTATTCTATTCTTGACGGACAGGCTTCTATTCCGCGATTGGTAGACAAGGCCATGGCCAACGGCATGCGAGGAATCGCAGTGACCGACCACGGAGATATGTTCGGTATCAAGGAGTTCTTCAACTATGTCAACAAAAAGAACGGGGGCACGAATGGGGAAATTAAGGATTTGAAGAAGAAAATTGCCGCCCTCGAGAGCGGTAAGGAAGAGTCGGAAAACCCCGAAGCGGAGATTGCAGCTTGCAAGGAACAGTTGGAGGCTGCGAAAAAGAAGCTGTTCAAACCAATTTTCGGTTGTGAAATGTATGTAGCCCGCCGCCGTCTGGAAGATAAGGAAGGTAAGCCTGACCAGAGCGGGTATCACCTGGTGGTGCTGGCCAAGAATCTGAAGGGTTATCATAACCTGATTAAACTGGTGTCGAAGGCATGGACCAAGGGATTCTATATGCGTCCGCGTACAGACCGTGCGGAATTGGAGAAGTATCACGAAGGACTGATTGTATGCTCGGCTTGTTTGGGAGGGGAAGTGCCCCGACGTATTACGGCCGGACAGTTTGAAGAGGCTGAAGAAGCCATCCGCTGGTACAAGAATCTTTTCGGAGATGACTACTACCTGGAACTGCAGCGCCACAAGGCGACGGTGGCACGTGCCAATCATGAGGTGTATCCCATGCAGCAGGTGGTGAATGAAAAACTGATTGAATATGCCAAAAAATACAATATCAAGCTGGTGTGTACGAACGACGTGCACTTTGTGGACGAGGAAAATGCCGAAGCCCACGACCGGCTTATCTGTCTGAGTACAGGAAAAGACCTGGACGATCCCAACCGTATGCTTTATACCAAGCAGGAATGGATGAAGACGCGGGAAGAAATGAACGAAGTCTTTGCCGATGTGCCGGAAGCCTTGAGTAATACGGTTGAAATCTGTGACAAGGTAGAATTTTATTCTATTGACCATGCGCCTATCATGCCGACGTTTGCCATTCCGGAAGATTTCGGTACGGAGGAGGAATATCGTAAGAAATTTACGGAAAAAGACCTCTTTGATGAATTTACCCGCGATGAGAACGGCAACGTGGTAATGGATGAGGCTGCGGCGAAGGCGAAGATTGAGCGTCTGGGCGGATATGAGAAATTGTATCGTATCAAACTGGAGGCCGATTATCTGGCAAAACTGGCCTACGACGGGGCCAAACGACGTTATGGCGAGAACCTGTCGGAAGAGGTGCAGGAGCGTATCAAGTTTGAGCTGCATATCATGAAGACCATGGGTTTCCCGGGATACTTTTTGATTGTGCAGGACTTTATCAATGCGGCACGTCATCAGTTGGATGTATCAGTCGGCCCGGGACGTGGTTCGGCGGCGGGTTCAGCGGTAGCTTACTGCCTGGGGATTACGCAGATTGACCCGATTCAGTACGACTTGCTGTTCGAGCGTTTCTTGAATCCGGACCGTATCTCTTTGCCTGATATTGATGTGGACTTCGATGATGACGGACGTGGTCGCGTGTTGAACTGGGTTACGGAGAAGTATGGACAGGAAAAAGTGGCACACATCATTACGTATGGTACGATGGCTACTAAACTGGCTATCAAGGATGTGGCTCGTGTACAGAAACTTCCGTTGTCGGAATCAGACCGTCTGTGTAAGTTGATTCCGGATAAACTGCCTGATAAGAAACTGAATTTACCGAATGCCATTGCTTATGTGCCGGAACTGCAGGAAGCGGAAGTATCTCCGAATCCGGTATTGCGTGATACTATTAAATACGCCAAGATGCTGGAAGGTAACGTGCGAAACACGGGTGTACATGCCTGCGGTACGATTATCTGTCGTGATGATATTACCGACTGGGTACCGGTGAGTACGGCAGACGATAAGGAAACCGGAGAAAAAATGCTGGTTACCCAGTACGAAGGTTCGGTAATTGAAGATACGGGGCTGATTAAGATGGACTTCCTAGGGTTGAAGACCTTGTCCATCATTAAGGAGGCCATTGAAAATATTCGTCAGAGTAAGGGAATCGTACTGAATATCGATGAAGTACCGATTGATGACCCTGCGACTTACCGCTTGTATAGTGAAGGGCGAACCATCGGAACCTTCCAGTTTGAATCGGCGGGTATGCAGAAGTATCTGCGCGAGCTTCAGCCCAGTACGTTTGAGGATTTGATTGCCATGAACGCCCTTTACCGTCCGGGACCGATGGATTACATTCCGGACTTCATCGACCGTAAACATGGCCGGAAGCCGATTGAGTACGATATTCCGATTATGGAGAAATACCTGAAGGATACGTATGGTATTACGGTATATCAGGAGCAGGTGATGTTGCTGTCGCGCTTGCTAGCCGACTTTACGCGTGGTGAATCGGATGCCTTGCGTAAGGCCATGGGTAAGAAGTTGCGTGACAAGCTGGATCACATGAAGCCGAAGTTTATTGAAGGTGGAAAGAAGAACGGACATGACCCTAAGGTATTGGAGAAAATCTGGGCCGACTGGGAAAAATTTGCATCGTACGCGTTCAACAAATCGCATGCTACTTGCTATTCGTGGGTGGCTTATCAGACGGCATACCTGAAGGCCAACTATCCGTCAGAGTACATGGCGGCTACGATGAGCCGGAATATTTCGAACATCACTGAAATTACGAAGCTCATGGATGAGTGTAAGTCGATGGGCGTAAAGGTACTTGGACCGGATGTGAACGAAAGTAACCTGAAATTCTCAGTCAATTATCACGGTGATATCCGTTTCGGATTGGGAGCTATTAAGGGAGTCGGAGAGTCGGCTGTACAGAGTATTCTGGAAGAAAGACGGAAGAATGGGGAGTTCAAAAATATCTTTGACTTCGTACAACGTGTGAACTTGTCGGCTTGCAATCGTAAGAATATTGAAAACCTGGCTCTTGCTGGAGGTTTCGATAGTTTTCCGGGTATCAAGCGCGAAGATTTCTTTGTAAAGAACGCAAAAGATGAGTCCTTCTCGGATATACTGGTGCGTTACGGTAACAAATACCAGCTGGATAAGGCAGCGGCTGCTAATTCTCTATTTGGAGGGGAACATGAGGTAGAGGTGGCTACTCCGGAGATTGTGCCGGCTCCGTCGTGGAGCGATTTGGAGCGTTTGAATAAAGAACGTGATTTGGTAGGAATTTATTTGTCGGCCCACCCGCTGGATGAGTTTGCCGTGATTCTGGAAAATGTGTGCAACGTACACATGGCCGAACTGACCGACTTGACTCCGCTGCAGAACCATGATCTGGTGCTGGGAGGAATTGTGACTGGGGTACGTGAAGGATATACCAAGACGGGAAAGCCCTATGGTATTGCAAAAGTGGAAGATTACTCGGGTACGGCCGAATTTGCTTTCTTCGGTAACGAATGGGTGGAAAAGAAAAACTTCTTCATGGAAGGTATGTTCCTTTTCATGAAAGGAAAGTGCCAGCCTAAGCAGTGGAAACAGGAGGAGTGGGAAGTGAAAATCAACAGTATTGAACTGCTTCCTGAAGTGAAGGAGAGAGTGGTGGAAAAACTGACGGTAACGGCTCCGCTTTCAGCCATTGATGACCAGTTGATCATGGAGTTCTCTTCCTTGGTGAAAGACAGTCCGGGAAATGCCGAACTTCATTTCCTGGTTCGGGATGAAGACGGGCAGATGTATGTAAACCTGATGTCACGTACGATGAAGATTTCTGTACAGAAGGAGCTGGTCAACTATTTAAAAAACCAGCCATTGTTGGACTATAAAATAAATTAGTATATATTTGCGTAGAGAACTTAAAAACATAGATAATTATGGCATTGAATATTAAAGATGACAACTTTGAAGCTATTGTAGCTGAAGGTAAACCAGTGGTGTTGGATTTTTGGGCTACATGGTGTGGTCCTTGCAAGCAAATTGCTCCATATATCGAAGAACTGGCAGAAGAGTATAAGGATAAGGTAAATATCGGTAAATGCGATGTAGATGAAAATGCAGACCTTCCTGCACAGTTTGGTGTGCGCAACATTCCTACCGTATTGTTTATCAAGAACGGAGAAGTTGTGGACAAACAAGTAGGAGCTACCACTAAATCTGCTTTGCAGGCAAAGGTAGAAGCTTTGTTGAAATAACTAAAAAAACAGATAAGTTATGGGAATGGAAGAGGATTTCTTGTTGGAAGATGAGGACGATGAAAAAACCATCGAGTTCATAAAGAACTATTTGCCTCAGGACATGAAAGAGGCTTTCTCGGACGATGATTTGTATTACATCTTAGATTTGATTGTGGATTATTATACCACGAGTGGTTGTCTGGATGCACAGCCGGACGATGAAGGGTATATCAACATCGATCAGGATGAAATTGTGAACTACATCGTTAAAGAGTCTGCCAAGGATGGAATGGGCCCGTTTGACCCAGATGCGATTTTCTTCGTCGTGCAGGGTGAAATGGAATATGGCAATCAGTTGGGACAAGTAGAGTAACAAAGTACCATATTATTAAAAAAATCCGGAGCTAAAAAAGTAGCTCCGGATTTTTTTGTTTATAGTTTACGGAATTCCATTCCATCAGCAAGTACTCCATTTTCATAAATAGCGAGATACATCACGTGATCGGTTAGTTTTATTATTTTAAAGGCTTCAGTCTCTCCGTCAACAGTGAATACTAGTTCATGAGAGTCAGAATTATAAGTGTAATTAAAGGTCATCTTATCTCCGCCTTCAGTCCAAATTACGTCGCTGAAATTTTGTCGGAATTGTAGGGTAATGGGGCTGCCGTCATCATAGCTAAAACTGGTCCATTCGTCACCATATAAAAGAGATTCATCGCCTACTACGAGTTCATCAGGTTCTGGTATACGGAACAGTGTCATAGAACTTTCTTTAGTAAGATTTTCTCCGTCTGAGCTAAAAACATCTATGGACAGTATATCTTGGGTTACTTGTTTTACCTGCCAGAATCCACCGCTCCAGCTTTCATTTTCAAAGAAATAGATACGGTTATAGGCATCATACTTGAATGCTACTGTATAGGGCGCTTCTTCTCCTTCATAAACAGTGCACAATCTGTTGCCTTCTTTGTTTGTGAACTCTATTGATGGTTTTCCTAAAAATCCCCATTTCCCGTAAAGAAGTTCTATCCAAGCCGTGTTTGTGTATACCGTTAGCGTAAGTTCCTGCCCATCGTTATCTTTTACTTTCAGCGTGTCATTGGTTAATGAAAGAATAGTCCATCTTACTACTTTACCATTTACGCGATGGAGTGTAAGCTGTTTGTTGGCTTCATCATATTCATAGGTGATATCGTTTGCTGATGTTTCTTCTTTAGCCTTGTAAGTTCCGTTACCATCATTATTGAAGGTATAGATATCTTGTGTTTCCGAAATCCAGGTATTGTATAGCAGGGTAATGTCAATATCCGGTTCTGAAGTGGCATCTTTTTTCAAGGTTATCAATTCTCCTTCTTCATCTTTTATTTTCAGTGTATCGTCGGTCAGTGTGACAATGGTCCATCGCATGACATCTCCGTCGATATGAATCGTGAGCGTCTGAGTCGATTCTTCATACGAATAAGTGAACGAATACGTGTCTGTGGTGCGTGTGCCTGTCCTACGCATCAGTTTTGCGGTGGAAATCTCGTCTGTTTCTGTGTAGACTCCGGTTCCATCCGCATTGAATGTAATGTAAGTACCTTCTCCCATATACCAGGTCTTGATAAGCTGGGAAGGAATGTTTCCGATGTTTTCATCCTCGTTACTGCATGAGGAAACACCAATCAGGATTAGCATGAGCAACATGAGTGTGCTCGTTAATTTTAAAACTCTCATAACTTTGAAATTTAATGATATTATGCCACAAATATCCCGAAATATTCGTGGGAGGACAAACCGGTGAAATCTCTTTTCTGTATGAGAGCGGGCAAATAGAGCATATCCTGCTATATTCTTCGTATGAAACGTATTTTATTGCCATTCATAGGAGTACTGATAAGGTATGAAGATACTGATGGCAGTTCCTTCTTCTTGTCCGGGCAGTATCTGGAAAGTAATTTTTTCTTTGTTGTGGGTGTTCAGTAATTGTATACTTTGATAAATGATTCTGAGACCGGTGCCAGTGCTTTCCAGTTTGTTGTTGGATGGAGCAAATGGAGAATATTTGTGTCCGTTGTTGTTAATGTGGATGGTGACTCCCCGACAGGCTTCTTCTATAATCAAGTCAATATGCCCTGTTTGATTTAGGTTGGCAAATCCATGTTTGATTGCATTTTCAACAGGGATTTGTATCATCATGGAGGGGATTTGCAGATCGTCTACATTTCCGTTTTTATGCAAACTGAATGTGAATTGCTTGCCTGTGTCCTGTAATAACGCTACATAGTTGGATACGAAATCAAGTTCCTCCGAAAGGGGAATCGCAAAACGGTTGGATAAATCCAGTCCCTTACGTAACAGACGGGTGAGCCGTATCAGCCGTTGATGTTCGGAGGTAGATTCCGGGTGTTGATTTATTTCATTGTTCAGCACATTGAAGAGGAAGTGAGGTGAAATTTTTTCTCTGATATTTTGCATTTTCAGTTTACTGATTTCGTATATATGCTGTTTAAATTCTTGTTGTTGGTTCTTTTTGACTCGTCTTTTGTACTCGATAAAATACACGACAAGCCCTAAAATGAGAATAACGCCCAAAGCTATTTCCAGCTGGAGTGTTTTTATTTCATTTTTCTGATTGGTTATTGTTATGCGGTTTTTGAGATGGGTCGTATCATTTTTATACCGTAAATCGAGTTCTGCCACATAGTTGTTGTGTTCTTCGCTTCGGATGGAATCCTCTATCGGTAGCTGGGCTGCTAATATGGCCAGGGCTTTGGAGTAATTTCCGGTACGTTTATAATATTCAGTTAGTACATCGTTTCGTCTTTGTTGGTAGTTGATAGGTACATTTACGGTGCTGTCATGTGAAATTTGTTGAACTAAGCTAGCTGCTGTTTGTAAGTCATTTTGCTTTAATGCAAGTTCCAGTTCCATGGTCATGATATAGTAAATGCTAATTGCCACTTTTGTACTTTGGAAATAGGCCTTAGCTTTTTGCAGATAATCTTTGGCTTTATTCAAATCTTTGTTTAGCTTGATAGATAGGTCTGCATAATTTGCTTCTAATGTGGCATATTCTGAGGGCATATCATTCTGGTGCTGTGCTACTTCATCAAAAATCTTCATCAGATAGCTCCATGATTCTTCATACTTTTTTTGGTAGTAATAGAAATTGACGAAAGTGTTTAGCAGAAAATACCGGTTATATAACGGCATGTCATTAATTTGCGGATAGACCTTATTAAGATAATAATGGGCTTGTGGATAATTTTTCAGTTGTACATAACAGAATGCCAGCATAAAGTAACTGTTGTCCCTGTAAATCTGAGGCAAGGATAGCGAATCGCATATGAAGAGAGCTTTTTTGTAGCAATAAGCTTGCATGGGAAGATCATTTAGTGTATAGTATACATAGCCTAGATTGTTATAGACATTGGGGAGTCTTTTATGCATATTCCCTCTTTGGTAATATTGGATAGCTTTTTCATAAGCTGTTTTGGCAGATAAAGGATGATTGGAGTTTTCCAGTAAAGAGGCTTTGTTGTTTTCTGCTATTCCAAGAGTGAGGTAATGAATCGGTAATAATTTAGGAAGGCTAAGACAGAACTTTTCGCATCTGTTTATATAATAGAATGCAGAATCTTCTTGTTGTCTGGTCATAAGCAAAGAAGAATGCACGGCTTCTGCATAATAATATTCTGTACTGTCTTGTGCCTGTTGCTTGGCTTTTGCCAGTAACATTTCAGCTTCTTGAGGCTTGTATCTGATGATTGAATCTTGTATCAGTGTAGTGAGCTGGACGGATGGTGATTTTTCATAGTCTGTGAAATGCTTGCATCCGGTGCTGAGTAAGCAAGCTATCCAGCAGGCACACAGTAAGTAAATGATGCTTTTCATAATTTAGAAGATACATTAATGTTTTATGGACAAAAATACAAATTTTTATGGGCGATATAACAAATATTGATTTAGGTGTTTAATTTAGTGCATAAAATACGAATAATCCTGAATAATGTGACGAAATAAATACATCGGAGGCTTTGCTTCAGAAGTAGGGAAGTTGGATTGTTTGGTATTGTTTTCTACATTTGTGTGAGTTTTAAAAAATCAGTTTTAATGGAGCAAAAGGCATATAAAATATTTATTATAGAGGATTCAGATAAAGATAGGGAGTTATTGGAAAAAAGCCTTGCGTCATATAATCTGTTTCAAGTTGTAGGGTGTCTGCCTGGAGGTTCCGGAGCATTGGCTCTCATTCAGAGTTTACATCCTGATTTGCTTTTTATTGACGTGGAATTGCCGGGGCTTCCCGGATATGAGATTGTCAATAAGCTCCATGACGTGATTATGTGGGATATGAAAGTAGTTTTTTATACTGCTTATCCTCAATATATGTTGGAAGCGATACGGAGTGCCGCTTTTGATTTTTTGCTGAAGCCTTTCGAAATGAAGGAACTTGATTTAATTATAAATCGTTTTGTACAGGCAAAAATAGAAAAAAAAGGAGAGGTAAATATCGTGAATGCTATGCGTGGTATAGAAGGGGAGAGCGGTAAAGGTACGTTTTCTATTCAGCTGCCTACAGGGGAAATCCGTGTATTGCGTCTTTCAGAAATAGGATATTTTAAATTTAATGCTTCGCGCAGATGCTGGGAGGTCTTTTTATTTATCCAGAAATTGCTGGCTATGCGTTCTTCTATCAATGCCATGAATATCTTAGGATTTTCTTCTCAGTTTGTGCAAATACATAAATCTTACATT
>NZ_JBBKBF010000025.1:0-48985 GCF_037892625.1 Phocaeicola sp. ICN-14070
CCTCATTTTTATATATTTACACTCCCAATGTACATCTGAAAACTTTCAGTCTCTCTCTCTTTAAAGCACTACCTTTGCCGCTCTTTACCATGTATTCCTAAAACCACGGGCAGCAATGAGAATATACACTTTACTATTTTTCTTTATTTCAGCACTGATCTGTCACTCGCTGTATGCACATACTCCCGCGAGCGGTTATTTTTTGATGCAAGACTCCACGTCTTCTCTTACCTCATTGACTCTTCCAGCGAAGCCAAAGAAAACAAAGGAGCTTTTCCAGCAAAACTTTTCGTACATGGGAATTCCTTTTATTGTTTCCGGCTTAATCGTGAAAAAACAAAACCAGGATTTCCGTACACTGCGCAATCGCTTCCAGCCTACCTTTCACCACGAATATGACAATTATACACAATATGTCCCGTTAGTTGCTACATGGAGCATGAAATTAGCTGGAGTAGAAAGTCGTAGTTCATGGAAGGAGCTCCTGTCAACATGTACCTGCTCGACGGACTGGAATCTGACCATTTAGGTATGTGCGACATCGATTTAGGACTTTACTTTTCTTATCCGCTCAGCAGCCGTTTCTTAATAGGAAGCAAACTGTTAGCCGGACGACGTACTAATGCAAACTTTACCTTAAACTCTATTTCACGGATTAATCCAGCCATTTTCGACCGTCAGAAAGTGAGCCAGGAAGCCTACGACCAATTCTATAAAGCCGACGTAGATTACTATATCCAGCAGGAAGGCCTCAGCGTTCAGGAAATGCTACAAAGCACTTTCATTGATGAAGAATTTCTTCATATCCGTAAAAGTTCTACATTCAAATTAGGAACCGGCCTTTCTCTCGCCTACCGCTACAAAGAAAACGCGGCCCTGCGTCTCTATTGCGACTATGACTTTGCCTCCCCTCGGCTGACATACGACCTGAAGAACTCTTGGGCAGACGAAGACGGTAACCGGGAAGTCCGTTCGTATAGTAAAAGAACGCCTATGCATAATTTTACTTTCGGAGCTTCCATCGCGTTCATGTTCTAACACGGAAGCCGTTGCACATTCTACTTATTTTTATTATTTTCGCCCTTCGAAATGATTGACCAAGCTACCATAGACCGAATACTGGACGCCGCACAAATAGTAGATGTTGTATCCGAGTTTGTCACCCTCCGCCGCCGAGGAGTGAACTACATCGGACTATGCCCGTTCCACAATGAAAAGACCCCTTCTTTCAGTGTATCTCCCAGCAAAGGATTATGCAAATGTTTCAGTTGCGGTAAGGGAGGAAATGTGGTGCACTTCATTATGGAGCACGAACAACTTTCTTACTACGAGGCACTGAAGTGGCTGGCCAACAAATATCACATCGAAGTAAAGGAACGGGAACTGACCGACGAAGAAAAACAAGCACATAGTTTGCGTGAAAGTTTGTTTGTAGTCAATCAGTTTGCTTCTGAGTATTTCCAAGACATACTTTATAATCACATCGACGGACAGCGTATCGGTATGACCTACTTACGCAGCCGAGGATTCCGTGATGACATTATCAAAAAGTTCCAGTTAGGATACAGCACAGACAGTCACGATGCACTGGCACGCACTGCCAAACAAAAAGGTTATCAGGAAGAGTTTCTGGTAAAGACTGGCTTGTGCTATAGAAAGGACGACGGTTCACTTCGCGACCGTTTCTGGGGGCGTGTCATTTTCCCTGTACACACCTTGTCGGGAAAAGTGGTAGCTTTTGGCGGACGTGTATTAAGTGCAGCCACTAAGAACGTGCAGATGAAGTATGTCAACTCTCCGGAGTCTGAGATATACCATAAAAGCCGGGAACTCTATGGTATTTATTTTGCCAAGCAAGCCATTGTACGCCAAGATCGCTGTTTCTTAGTAGAAGGTTATACCGATGTCATTTCCATGCACCAAAGTGGAATTGAAAACGTGGTGGCTTCTTCGGGTACGGCATTGACTTCCGACCAGATACGCCTGATTCATCGCTTTACCAATAACATTACGGTATTGTATGACGGTGACGGAGCTGGAATCAAGGCCAGCATACGCGGTATTGACATGCTGCTGGAAGAGGGCATGAACATCAAGGTATGTCTGCTCCCCGATGGAGACGACCCCGACAGCTTTGCCCGCAAACATAATGCCACCGACTATCAGGCCTACATCAATGAGCACGAAGTGGACTTCATCCGTTTCAAGACGAACTTGCTGATGGAAGAAGCAGGGAAAGACCCAATCAAACGTGCCAGTCTGATTTCCAGTATCGTAAAAAGTATCTCTGTGATACCTGACTCTATTGTGCGCTCCGTATATACACGCGAGTGCAGCCAGCTTCTGCAAATGGAAGAGAAAATCCTGATAGAAGCGGTAAACAAATTGATAGAGCAGGCACAGGAAAATAAATACAAGGAAATCCAGCGTAAGCAACGACAAGCTACCAAGGATGTCCAACCAGCTCCTCCGACTACTTACCCGGAGACACAGCCGACAGAGATTCCTATACCGGATGAGACTCAACTTCCTCCAGCTCCTCTGGAAACAGATGCAGAGTATATACCTCCAGCTGCTGAACAGCCTGCCGGACAACCCACAAGCACTCCTGCTCCTACGGACAATTACCTTTCCTATATCCCATTAGAAGGGAACGAACAGAAACTGTTCTACAAGAAGGAACAGCTCCTCCTACAAATGATTGTCCGCTATGGAGAAAAAGTGATGTGTTACTTAGAGGATGAAAACGGAGAAGAACAACCGCTCACTGTCATAGAATGTATTTCTTCCAGCTTGAAGGAGGATGAACTGCAGTTTCACTATCCCTTAGACCGCCGCATCCTAAAAGAAGCAGAGAATCATCTGCATGACGAAGGCTTTGTGTCTGAGCGCTATTTTCTGACTCATCCTGATCCGGAAATCAGCAAACAGGCCGCAGAACTGGCCAGCGACCGCTATCAGCTAAGCAAGTACCACTCCAAAGGACAGGCAATCATCACCGATGAAGAAAGACTTTATGAGTTAGTTCCCAGGTTGTTAATTGATTTCAAGCTATCAATTGTTGAAGAAGAAATGAAGCATACCCTGCAGGCTTTAACCAATCCGGACATCTATAACAATCCGGAGAAATGTCAGGAAATCATGCAACATTACAAAGAGTTGCAAGAAATTCAGATTCCAATGGCACAAAAAGCAGGCGACCGCGTCATTTTACGTTAGCTATTTCCCCTCTCCACTTACGATAAAAGGGGAAATAGTCTTTTTCATATTAATATTTTGCACGAATCAGGTTCATGAACTCTTCGCGCGTCTTAGCCTGATTGAATGCACCTGTAAAATCAGAGGTAGTCGTTACAGAATTCTGCTTTTCCACTCCTCTCATCTGCATACACATGTGTTTGGCTTCTACTACTACCATTACGCCTAATGGATTCAGTGTTTCTTGAATACACTCCTTTATTTGAAGCGTCATGCGTTCCTGCACCTGTAAACGGTGAGAAAAAATATCTACCACACGAGCAATCTTACTCAGACCCGTAATATATTCGTTAGGAATGTATGCCACATGAGCCTTTCCGTAGAACGGTAGCATGTGATGCTCGCACATGGAAAAGAAATCAATGTCCTTCACAATCACCATCTGGCTGTAAGGTTCCTTGAATTTTGCGGCATTCAGCACTTCTCTCGGATCCATTTCATATCCGCGAGTCAGCGTCAGCATGGCTTTTGCTACACGCTCAGGGGTTTTCAACAGTCCTTCTCTTTCAGGGTCTTCACCCAGCAAAGAAAGGATTTCCTTATAATGCCCAACCAGTTTCTCAACCTTCTCTTGCGGCCAGTTTATCGAACTTGTATCTGTCATCATTATTCTATAGGTATATTAATCTGTTCACGCACAATAGACACTTCCTTAAAAACTCCTGTAGCTTTCAATTTACGCATGGTCACATGTGCTTCTTCAATACTTTTAAAGTCTCCTACCCGGCACAGCCAGCGAGGAGGCTGAAAATAAGTATAAACCGGAAGTTCCGGAAATTCTTCTTTCACTTTCGTTGCTACCCTATTCGCTTCACTACGCGCCTGACGGGAATTATTCCCAGCGTATACCTGTACGCGAAATCCACGAGCTTTTAATGTCTTTACCGGCTCCGAACTGGTAGAACGCACATAACGCTTCCCTATCAAGGAGGTAATCTGTGCATCTTGGTGGATAGTCACTACACCTTCTCCTGCCCGACGGGTCTGCAGGCTTTCGATAATGTTCTGCTGGGCATAAGCCCCGCCGGCACACAAAACAGAAACTACAAATAAAAGATATTTCAGCATAAGCGGATTTTTAGATAGACATAGAAAACAAAAGTCAATTGAGCACAGAGACCATACGACGGCACTACGTCCTCACATCATCTCTGTGCTCATAAGTCGCTCCTGACTAATTCAAAAAAGAATTATTTAAAAGCGTCGATGATACCCTTGAAGTCTGCAACTTTCAAAGCAGCACCACCAATCAGACCACCGTCTACATCAGGATTAGCGAACAATTCTTTTGCGTTAGAAGGCTTGCAGCTTCCACCGTACAGGATAGAAGTATTTTCAGCTACTTCCTTACCGTATTTAGCAGCAACCAAAGAACGGATGTGAGCGTGGATTTCCTGAGCCTGTTCCGGAGTAGCAGTCTTACCTGTACCGATAGCCCAAACCGGTTCGTAAGCCAAGATTACTTTACCGAAATCTTCAGCAGACAAAGAGAATACAGAAGCCAACTGAGCTTCTACTACTTCATTCTGTTTGTTAGCTTCACGTTCTTCCAATACTTCACCGATACAGAAGATAGGTTTCAAGTTGTTAGCCAAAGCCAATTTAACTTTTTCTTCCAAGATTTCAACTGTTTCGTGATAGTAAGCACGACGTTCAGAGTGACCCAAGATTACATACTGAGCACCTGTAGATGCAACCATTTCTGCAGAAACTTCACCAGTATAAGCACCAGATACTTTGTCAGCGCAGTTTTCAGCACCTATACCAATGATAGAGCTGTCTACCAAAGGAGTTACAGAAGCCAAGTGAATGAAAGGAGTACAGATGATTACATCGCAGTTTGGTTTGTCTGCTGTCAATGCTTCGTTCAATTCTTTTGCTAATGCAATACCTTCCTGCAGGTTCTTGTTCATCTTCCAGTTACCTGCTACAATGTTTTTTCTCATTTTGTTTAAATTTTAAAGGGTTAGTTATAATGTTTCTTTTTTATTCTCTTTCTCTTTTTTCTTTTTGCGGCTTTTTATGCGCAACCATATCAGGTCGACCACGGTCAGCAACAGCAAAGGTCCCAAAAACCAGCCGGTCACTTCTACCACTTTGTGTACACTAGTTTTCGGATTCCATGTACTGAATGGAAGTTTCTCCAGCGGTGCATTCAACTGGTATTCATCAGGCAGATTGGAAACACTCCATTTACGCAGCACGACTCCTTTTTTCAGCAATATCAATCCCGGGGTAGAACGAATCATCGTTTTCAGCGTAATCTCATCCATCAATGCAAACGGATATTCTGCCCCTGTATTTTCCTGCCAATCTGTAATATCCTGTTCCGAGGAGGCCGTCAGACAAAGAAAACGATAACCGTGTTCCACACTGTAGTCATACACTTCATTGATCAGATCCATACCACTATCGTCTGCCTGCTTCAACCATGGTGCCACAAGCAAAAAGGTGTACTGCTCACTATGGAGTATGTCATCAGTCAAATCCTCTCCCGTTTCCAGTGAAGTAATCGAGAAGTCGTGAATAGGAGGTTCATAGCCCTTCTCCTTCACCCGAGTCTTTGAATCGACAAAAGTCCACGTGGTATCTGTCGGGAAATTATCAATCGTAAATTCTTGCTCCTTTCCGTCTTTCGAATAAATAAAAAGCGTTTCATACACAGTAGGCTTCTCACCTTCAGGAATCGTCATACCTTTCACGATATCTGCCCCCACGTGATATGGACGAAAATCAAATACAGGCAGATAACGCAGGCAGAACAGCATGAAGAAGATAATAAACAAAATGCTGTAAAGCGAAATCAGCCAATCCACCTTTGTCGTCACCAGATTGAATATATACTGCCTCCATTTAAACACGGAAATAGCCGCAATAAGCAACACTACGTTTTTGAAGAAAGTTTCCCAGTTGGTCAGTACTACCGCATCGCCAAAACAACCACAGTCAGAAATAGGATTGGCGATTGCCAGCCATAGTGTCAGCGGGGTCATGAAAGACATGACCAGCAACACCAATAAAGGCGCTACCCTCCGACGAATCCCAAAGAACAGATAAATGCCAAGAACAAACTCAAGCAAGGCACAGAGCATAGCTGCCAGATAAGGCATATATCCCGCACTCAGGCTCTGCAGTCCCCATGCTTCCAAGTAATCCTGTACCTTATAGACCGTGCCCAAAGGGTCATTGGCCTTGACAAATCCGGAGAACAGAAAAACGACAGCCAATAAAAAACGGCAAACGTTACTCCAGACCACAACTGCTTTATGTAGAAACTTATTCTCCAAACTCCAGCTTAATCAATCCGAAAACGGCATAATTAATCATATCCATATAATTGGCATCCACGCCTTCTGACACCAACGTATCTCCCTTCAAAGATTCTATCTGTTTGGTTCGATAGATCTTCATCAAAATCAAATCTGTATAAGAAGTGATACGCATGCTACGCCAGGCCTCATCATAATCATGATTCTTAGCCAACATCAACTTCAGGGCCTTATCTGCATACGCATCATATAATTCCAGCGCACGTTCCTCTGTGATGTCTTCCTTCTCGGCATAGCCCAGTTCAAGTTGAATAAGCCCGATAATACCATAATTGACAATTGCAATAAACTCCGGACGAATGCCTTCATCTATCAAGGACACACCTTTCACTTCAATACTCCGGATACGGTTTGCCTTAATAAAAATCTGGTCCGTCACAGAAGATGGTCGCATAATGCGCCAGGCAGCTCCGTAATCATGCAACTTTTTAGCAAACAAATCACGGCATACCGCAATTACATGTTCAAATTGTTTCTTGGTTTCTTCCATCTTTTATGCTCGAATATGTGGCAAAGTTACTGTTTTTTCACAGAGCACACAAAAATAAAGGAGATAAAAATGCCATTTCATACAGCCCCGACAGAACTATATGAAATGGCATCCTTTTTTATTTCAGCAAATTTGTTTTTCTTATCAAGAACATCTTAAAACTTGTCCGATACGCAACGTCGTAGTACGTTTTATACCATTAATCTGGCACAAGCGGTCAATGGATACGTGATACAAGCGAGAGATACGTCCCAATGTATCGCCCTTACGGATTTTATGATAACGGATAGCCGATTTTTCTGCTTCGGCTGCTCCGGATTTTCCTGATTTAACAGCTGCCAATGCACGGGTACGCTGATATGCATAACGGTTGGCACCACGTACAAACAAATAGCTGTCTGACACAATATCTTGATTCGGAAAATCAAACACAAATTCCGGATTTATCACTTCGCCCAAGAAACGAGTTTCAAAATGAAGGTGAGAACCAGTAGAACGCCCGGTATTTCCTCCCAAGCCAATCGGATCACCCGCCTTTACATACTCATCTTCTGCCACAATCTGTTTAGACAAGTGTCCGTAAATGGTTTCCAATCCATTGTCATGACGGATTACTACATATTTTCCGTACCCTCTACGTTCATATTTCACCATGCGCACACGCCCGTCGAAAGCAGCACGGATAGTATCACCAATATAAACCTTTATATCCAATCCGTTATGCATACGCCGCCAGCGCGGACCGCATTTAGAAGTGATGACTGTATGAGTGGTCGGCATGCAAAAGCCTGTCAAATCGATTCGGAAACTATCTGGAACCTGTACATTACCGCCGTAAGCATGAACATGATCATTGTTCCAGTTTGGATAAAGACTGTAAGCGGGATATACTGCCTGTTCTGCTTTGATCTGGCGAATCAGGGCTAATGAATCCACAGCTTTTAATTTTCTGTCAATCGGCGCCTGACGAGCCAGAAGATCCTGTCCTGAAACATTGATGCTAACCATGGCCAGAGCCGCCATTGCTACTGTTCTAATACACTTTAAAATCATTATACCTTATATTTTTCAGCTAGTATCCGTCGGATGGACTTCGTTATTTTCTATTTTTCCAGCCCGACCCTTATTCAGAATACCATTACTGGTTTAAAACAAATCATTTTTAGAATGCATTCCTGCCTTCATAATTACGCAGATATGCTTGTCGTTTTACAAACAGCATTCCAAAGATAAAAAAAATTCGGTATATCCGTCTGAGCGGTTAACGATTTTTTATGTATTTTTATACGCAAAGAGCAGAATAAATGTTGTACAACATAACCTCCAGCAATATAAAGAATTAAATAGAATTACTTTAACGAGGTATTCAAATTTTCCTGAGATACAAATTTTCCCTCTTTCCACTCCAGACAAACAGGGTGGGATTTCAGATACGGTTTTAAATTTTTTGCGGTTTCCTTATCCAAATAGTCTGGGGTAGTATAAGTAAAACTCAATATAGGTTTATCAACCGACAGCTCAGCCTTCCATAAATACATATCTGCATAAGCACGCAGATTTTTCAAAGAATCAGCCTGTTCTGCCGAAGCCGGTTTCAAATAAAACTCATCCTCCTGCGGAAGCTGTAAAAAATCAGAAATCGGCAATTCATGCCACTTCATATCATAAAAAGCAATATGGCTGTCAGCCGCTGGAGCCGAATAAGTAGAAACTGCACAAATCACTTTCACGGAGTCATTCAACGGAAGCAATTTCAGTTCCAAAGTACTGGCAGAAGTCGTTTTCAAGAATAAATAATCTGAGGTCAATTTAGTCATTTCCGACATATTTCCAAAACGGTTCTTCACTTCTGCCTTCATCCCGCTTTCCAGAAAGTCCCCAAAATCAGCCCGGTTTACTTCTGTCAAAAGCGGAGACAATGAATCTGGCAATGCTACAAAAAGCGTTTTCAAATCTTGCGCACGCCCAGCAGCACCATATACACATAACACGAATATCAATATCAAAATACGTTTCATAACCAGCTATTCAAAAAAGTGCCCAAATATACAACTATTTCTTTTAGAAAGAATCTTTTCCTTCTCAATTCTTCCCATCCCGTCTTTTCAGGAATTCGCTGGGGCTTTCTCCAAAATAGTCTTTATAACACCGGGTGAAGTAAGACGGGGAACTGAATCCCACTTCGTATGTAATTTCGGCCACCGTCTTTTCAGTAGATGCCAGCAAAGAGGCAGCCTTTTTCAGCCGGGCTATGCGCAACAATTCATTCGGAGCATATCCGGTCAAGGATTTTGTTTTACGATATAACTGCACGCGCCCCAATCCCAATTCAGCACCCAAGTCTTCTACACTCAAATCTGAATTACCCATCTTTTCTTCTATCAAGGATTTCAGTTTTTCCACAAATCCCTTGTCCACTTCGCCTAGCTGCTGTTTTCCGCCTACAGCTGTGGCATCTTCTGTGAACGACTTCAACCGCTTCCGATTGTCTATCAGGTTGCGAATTCGCGCCAGCAGGAGTTTGGCATTGAAAGGCTTCGTCAGATACGAGTCTGCACCCGAATCATATCCCTGAATCCGCTGTTCATCCATAGCGTATGCCGTCAGCATCAATACCGGAATGTGAGACGTCTGCAACTCGCTTTTCAGCCGCTTACAACATTCTATACCGTCCATAACAGGCATCATGACATCACATACCACTACATCCGGCACATATTTCATAGCTTGTCTTATGCCTTCCTGCCCGTTAACTGACTCAATTACAGTATATTTATCTTGCAGCAACATCTTCACGTAATCACGCACATCCTGATTGTCATCAATAACCAGCACCACTTCTTTGTCTGCTGTTCCGTCCACCTCCACGTTTTCAACCCACTGATGCAAAGTCTCCTGTCCAGCATCCAGCACAGCCCCTTCCTGCAAGTTTTTCAAGGATTCATTTTTCTCTATAACCTCCTTCACTTCGCCTTCCTGCTTCATCGGAAGTACAACCCGGAAACATGTACCTTTTCCTTTTTCACTTTCCACTTGTACCGTACCCTTATGCAACTGCACAAAAGCCTCTACCAGAGCCAATCCCAGGCCTGAGCCTGTATGTTGCACATCTATTTGATAAAAACGTTCAAACACATGATGTACATGTTCTTCCGACATACCAATGCCCGTATCACTGACTTCCATGCATAAATACGGTTGATTATCTTTCTCTATCCGTGAAAGCGCAACTTTTATCTCACCTTTTTCCGGAGTAAACTTAAAGGCATTGGACAATAAATTGTAGGTAATGCGTTCTATTTTTTCCGCATCGGCCACCATCACATACTGCGCCGCATCTCCTTCCGCCTTCACCGCAAATTGAATCTGCTTCCGGAATGCCAAGGTATGAAATGCCTCTGTCCAATCCTTTATACATTCCAGCGCATTAAACTCTGAAAGCCGCAAAGCCAGTTTACCATGTTCATATTTTTGGAAATCCAGAATCTGAGTGATCAACCTCAATAAAACGGCCACATTCTTCCGCACTATCTCCAGCATATTCTTCTCTCTCTCACCCAAATGCTTTTCTTCAAGCAACTGATTGATTGGGTCTGCAATCAAGGTCAACGGCGTACGGAAATCATGCGACACGCTGGTAAAGAAGGCCAACTTGGCATGTGTAGCCTCCTCCAACTGACGAGACAATACAATCAGCTGATCACGTTGTTCCTGCAACTGGTCACGCTGTTGCTCTAATTGTTGCTTCTGACTGGACAATTCCGTATTCATCCGGTTCTTTACCCAAAAGGCACGTACCAGGAAAAAGAACAAGAATCCAACCAACACCAATATCACCACACAAGCATATAAGAACATTTTCTGTGCGGAGTAACGAAGAAAATAATCATCCAGCTGATGATTTAAAAGCTCAATTTTTTGGTCCAGCGTCAGAATATGCTTCATCTGCATCTGCATCACACGGGCATTGGCACGGTTCACCAATGCCGTAGAAAGAATATTCTCTCTCTGATAGGGTTCACCTTGCAATATAGCCATGGCCACCTGAATCACCTTATCTCCGCCTGTGGGATAAATGAAGGTGGCATCCAGTTTGCCTTCCGCCACACTTTCTACTCCAGCAGCTACCGCATCAACTCCTACAAAAGCAATCTGTCCGGCACGATTCTTCTGACGTGCCTTCTCATACGCCCCGATAGCCATCCGGTCATTCTGTGCAAAAACAAGATCTACTTGTGGATGAGCATCCAGTAACGTATCCATAACCTCCCCAGCTTTCTGCCGGAACCACCCGGCTTCAGCAGAAGCCACCACTTGCACTCCCGGAGTAGCTTTCAAAGCTTCCATCATTCCTCGATGACGTTCTACTGCCGGAGTTGAACCTCTCAGCCCGGTAATTTCTATCACTCGTCCCTTTCCTTTTAAACGGTCTGCAATATACTCCCCCGCCCTACGACCAATTTCGTAGTTATCGGCACCCACATAGGCTGTATATTTTTTAGAATTGATTTTCCGATCAATCAGGATGACAGGAATTCCGGCATCGTATGCCTTCTCAATCACCGGAGTAATAGCTTCAGCTTCATTCGGAGCTACAATCAGCAAATCGACTTTTCTTTCAATCAAAGATTCTATATCCTTAATCTGATGGGTATTATCATCATGAGCCTGATAAACTTCAATATTTACCCCCGGGTAGAACAAACCTTCCCGAAGAATTTCTTTATTCATCTGGGCACGCCAATCATCCTCGCTACACTGTGACACGGCTATAGTATAGTCCATCTCCTTCCGGGAACAGGCTACAGACAAAAACAGCAAGCAAATTACCCCTATCCAACCACAGACTAAATGTTTCATAATTTTATATCTATTTCTGCAAATGTATGAAAATCGCAGCGATTTATACAGTCTGACAGATACAAAAATCACGAAACCGACCCACAATTTTTCGTTCAACGGCTCTACTCTTTTTATGTCTCCCGAAGCGGAACCATACGTTTTCCGTGTGAGAAACCTACGTTTTCGCTTCGGGAAACATATGGTTTTCACGCGGAAAACATAAAACAGACAAAGCCGAAGCAACATTATCTTCAGCAGACTTTCCAATCTTACCAGACAAAAAAATCTCCGGAAGTACAGAAACATACTTCCGGAGATTTTTCACAAGATAAACTATATAGCTTAAATTTTTTCCTTCAAATACAGAGGGAATTCCGGCATAGCCCCATTCTGGGTACATACAAATGCCGAAGCCTCTACTGCCAGTTCATGCGCTTCGCGTACGGTCTTTCCTTTCAAAATAGAAGCTACGAAAGTAGCAGTGAATGAATCACCTGCGCCTACCGTATCGGCAACATTTACTTTTGGAGTTTCTACAAATGACACATTGCCTGGAGTAAAGACATAGCTTCCGTTCACGCCACAAGTCAGAATCAACATTTTCAGGTTATACTTGGCAAGCAGAATCCAGCATTTATCCTGCAGGTCAATACCCGGATAACCGAACATACGGCTCACTGTAACCAACTCTTCATCATTTATCTTCAGCACATTACACTTCTGGAAAGAATTGCAAAGCACTTCTTTCGTATAAAAACCCTGACGAAGGTTAATGTCAAACACTTTCAATGTATCTTCCGGCATGGCATCCAAGAACTTGTTGATTGTTTCTCTGGAAACCACGCTTCGCTGTGCCAAAGAACCAAAGCAAACCGCTGTAGTCTGTTTAGCCAATCCTTCCAAGGCTGGAGTGTAAGGAATATTATCCCATGCCACACCTTCCTTTATATCGTAACAAGGAACTCCTTCTGCATCCAATTCTACCTGAACCGTACCTGTAGGATACGGTACTTTTTCAATCATGCTATGCAGATTCTTCTCATAGAAGTTTTCCAAAATTTCTGCTCCTAACTTGTCATCTCCTACAGCACTAACCGCACGACCATCCAAACCAAACTGTGACACATGATATGCAAAATTAGCCGGAGCTCCACCTATTTTTTTTCCTTCAGGCAACACATCCCATAATGCTTCACCTATACCTACAACAATTGTATTTTCCATAGTTTTAATGTTTAATTTTCAATGTATAAAAAAGCAAATAAATCACACCTACCGTCATCACAGCTACGGCTCCATTCTGTCCGATTGCATCGCTGGCAACTCCCATCAAAAGAGGAAATACGGTACCACCAAACAATCCCATAATCATCAGTCCTGAGACTTCATTTTTCTTCTCGGACATAGCCAGAAGAGCCTGAGAGAAGATGATAGAGAATACGTTAGAATTTCCAAAACCTATCAATGCGATACAAATGTAAATAACCATCTGAGAGTCGAAAGCAAAAAGCCCAATCATAGCCAGCATCATGCAAATCGCACTTATCAGGAAAAAGACTTTAGATGATACGGCGCGTAAGATAAATGCACCGGAAAAACATCCCAATGTACGGAATATAAAATACAGACTAGTGGCAAACCCAGCTTCTGTCAAGGTCATTCCAATACGTTCCATCAGAATTTTAGGAGCAGTAGTGTTCGTACCCACATCGATTCCCACATGGCACATGATACCAAGGAAAGACAGCAGAATAAAAGGTTTTCCTAACAGTTTCAGACAATCAGCAAATCCTGATGCCTTGTCCGGCTGTTCTTCGGTAATAGGAGTAGCCGAAAGCAACAAAATTGCAAATACAGCTACAATCATATAAATAGGAAACAACACTCTCCATCCCAAACCAAAAGTCGGAATAGCCTGCAAAGCTCCCCACATGGCCAGATAAGGAGCAAGGAAAGAAGCAATAGCTTTCACGAACTGTCCGAAAGTCAGCGTACTGGCCAGACGGTCACCCGAGATAATATTGCTCAATAATGGATTGAGTGAAGTCTGCATCAAAGCATTACCTATTCCCAATAAAGAGAACGAGCAAAGCATCAATCCATAGCTGTCGCCAAACATAGGAAGTAGTAAAGAGAAGAAAGTCACTCCCAAGCTCAGCAATACAGTCTTTTTTCTTCCAATCCGGTTCATCAGTATTCCAGTCGGCACTGAGAATATCAAAAACCAAAAGAATACCAAAGAAGGGAAAATATTTGCCTCAGAGTCTGTCAGACCTAAATCTTCTTTCACATAGTTTGAAGCAATTCCCACCAAATCTACGAATCCCATAGCAAAGAAGCAAAGCATCACGGGAAACAGCTTGGCATATTTCAATTGAGTATTTGTCATTTTTACTTGTTTTTAATCTGTTCAAATTCAGCTTCATCTCTTGTTGAGAATCGTCTTTCTTATTCAGCAGTAAGTTCTATCACATGACTCTGAGTAGGACGGAATCCAAAGACATCCAATCCGACTTTCATCAGATAATCACCAGAGAATAATTCTCCATCGGCCTCCAGCGTAGATTCTGTTCCCGGCATCAGGTTGATTTCTTTTACACGATACATTTTGTTCGGATCCAATCCTTTTACCTTCAACGGAATCAGCTTTTCCTGGAAGCGAGGATAGATATCGTAAGCGAATATCACGCCCTTTGAAGCATCCTGACTAACATAGTTCACTGCCATGTGGTTAGATTCATACGGAGATACCAGACGGTACTGTACCCCATCCAGAATCACCGGCTGCAAACGTTTCCAGTTGGCTACCGCAAGCTGGCAATATTCCAATTCTTCTGCAGCCATTTCTTTCAAGCCGATATCAAATCCCAGCTTACACATGGATGCCATGTCGGTACGGAACTTGATAGAAGTATTCTTATTCCAGCTTGTCACGTGTGCACACATGGCCTTGGCCGGGAAGAACTGAGAAAAGCCCCACTGGATATAAGCTCTTTCCACCGGATCCGTGTTGTCACTGCACCAGAATTCCGTGAAATATTTCAACGCTTCATAGTCACAACGTGCGCCACCACCAGAGCAAAGCATCATCGGTACATCCGGATAGTTCTCTTTTACCCGTTTCATGACATTGTACACGCCACGTACATGATCTATATACAAGCGTCCCTGTGCATCTTTCAGATAAGAAGAATAGATATTGGTAATCGGGCTGTTGCAATCCCATTTGAAATAAGCGATACCCGGATTTTCCTTCAACAACTTATCCACAATGCAATACACATAATCCTGCACCTTCGGGTTACTCAAATCGAGTACCAGCTGGTTACGATAGTAATAGGTTTCACGGTTCGGGTAATGGATTGCCCAGTCAGGATACTTTTCAAACAATTCACTCTTCGGATTCACCATTTCCGGTTCAATCCAGAGACCGAACTTCACTCCTTCTTTTTCAGCCGCCTGAACCAGCGCATTGATTCCATCAGGAAGTTTGTCGGCCGTTACATCCCAGTCGCCCAGTCCGGCTGTATCGCTGCTGCGTTTGTATTTGTTGCCAAACCATCCGTCATCTAGCAAGAACATGTCTACACCGAGTTCTTTCGTTTCCTTAATCAGATCGACAAGAATATTCTGATTAAAGCCGAATCCTGTATTCTCCCAGTTATTCAACAACGTCAGACGAGAACCTTTTCCATCTTTCAACTGATAATTCCGTGCCCAGTTCTGAAAGCGACGGCTACCTTCGCCCGTACCCTTATTACTCAAAGTAAAAATAAATTCAGGAGTAGTGAACACTTCGCCTTTCTGAAGCTCATACACCGAAGCATAAGGATTAATAGCAGGAATCACACGCAGATTACCCACATTGTCCACTTCGAAAGTAAAGCTGAAGTTACCTGTCCATCCCAATGTACCCATCAGGACCTCCCCCTGATTTTCTGCAGCAGGAGTATCCAGACCGACCATGAAAAAAGGTTGTGCATGCATGGCAGCACGACTTCCCAGCTTGGTATCTACCACTTTCTTACCGAACTCCAGCTTCTGTGTACTCATCTGTACTTCCTTCGCCCAGTCACCACTGAATTCAGTCAAATAGTAAGCTGGACGATTGAAATATAACATCGTAGAAGCGTAACGGAATAACTGTACAGGCTTTTTCTCCTGGTGTGAGATTTCACTCCAAGTCTTGATTACGTCCTCCTTTTCGTAAGCCACGTAATGCAAGGTTACATTCACCGGATATTTGTCATCACGCAAATGAATATCAGTCTGTGTTCCTCCTTCCACAGCTTTTGTAGAAGAAGACACGTAATAAAGCCAGGTAGAAGCATTACCGTCGGCATGAGTCACTCCCAAAGCTGGTTCAAAGAAATCCTCGTTACCTGAACCTGAACAGACTTCCCATCCGCGTGAAGAGACACTGGCATCTGATGCAGGATGTATCTGCCAGTCCAGTTTCTTCAAATCCGATTCATGCAACAGTTTTTCGCCCAAGTAAGTCTGATAGAGACGTCCGTTTTCAGCTACCTGAAGCACCAGGTCCGTATTATCCGTTGAAATCCGGATAACCTTTTCTTCCGCTGCTTCCGCGCACTGAAAACCCCAAAACAAGCCTAAAGCCGTAATAAAAAAGTTTTTCATGGTCTGTCTGGTTTTTTAATAAATTACAACCCCAATTTATGTATCTTCATATTCTCTACCTTATAATCACCACCTTCACTGTAAAGACGAATAGAGTTATAAGGTTTGGTAGGGAATACTAAGTTGGTCATGGCAATACGACCTCCATTAGCAAAGATTTCTACAGAGCACTTGTCTACAAAAATCTGCAAATGATAAGTTTTTCCTTCACACAATGAAAGAGGAGCCCATGTGCCTAATGCAAAATCATTCTTATAGTTGATAGAAGTCGTTTTACGACGGTCATGATTTTCGATGGCATGAGGTTCTGCTTTTTCACCAAAAGCAACCAACCCACTTTCTGTACGATCCATCACCAGTTTACCGGCTTTCATATCCAAGTAAATCTTGGTCTTTTCACCCTTGTCATTCAGCAGTTCCATTCCAGCTACAGTAGATGCACCCGGAGTTACATCCATTTCAATTTCAAAAGCACCCTCATTCTGCGGGAAGATTTCGTCAGTCTTGCTTTCACCTTTCACAGTCTGATTGTCAATGGTACGTGTTTCTTTACGCAAGCCTGCTGTTTCCTTTACAGCATTGGCTGCCATGTAAATCTGACCATCTTTTGTGTACAATGACAATTCACGCGGCAAGGCATTTGCTCCACGATACTGACGGATAGGAGTTACATTTGCATATTGCCAGTTGCTCATCCAAGGCACTGCAACCACGCGGTCTCCAGTATTTGAGAAACAAACAGTAGCATAGTGGTCTTTACCAAAATCCAACCATTTAGTTACTTCCGGTTTCGTGTCACATTTGAATTCTTTTCCATCAAAATCACCTACGAAATATTCTGTAGCACTACCACCGAACATACAACCCGGGTTGATATTTACAATCATCACCCATTTCATATTGTTCTTGTCACCATCAACCGGCAACTGGATAAAGTCAGGACACTCAAACTGATTAGGCTGTACACCATAACCTTTACCAAATCCGCTCTGATATTCCCAGTCCTTCAAGTTAGAAGAAGAGTAGAAACGCATTTCCTTGTCCGCAGAAACAATCATATACCATTTCTGAGCTGGTTCATACCAGAACACTTTCGGATCGCGGAAATCTTTCAGTCCGTCAAACGGAGTCAAAATCGGATTTTTCTCGTATTTTGTATAAGTACGTCCATTGTCTTTGCTATAAGCCATACACTGAATCTGTCCGTGTTCATCGCTGGCAGATGTGTAGAAAGCGATAATGGCATCTTTTCCGTAGCCTGCGCTATTATTCTTGTCTACCACTGTACTTCCTGAGAAAATGTGGCCCAATGTGTCACGTGCGATAGCAGGATTCAAATGGTCCCAATGAATCAAGTCCTTACTAACTGAATGTCCCCAGTGCATATTTCCCCACTTGGAACCATAAGGATTATACTGGAAATACAAATGATACTCTCCATCTTTATACACCAGTCCGTTGGCATCGTTCATCCAGCCATAAAGCGGTGTATGGTGATATACCGGACGATAATAGTCCGTATTTGCCGTATTAAAAGTATCCGACAACTGAATATGCTCCCAGCATACAGCGTTTGCAGCCACCTTTCCAATGGTAACAGTGGCTTCCTTAGCTCCTTGAGGCAATTCAAACGGTACGTAATACTCTACGCTGTCTACTGCCAGACGTACATCCATCGGCATATCAGCCGGACTTCCGGTCACTAATTTCACCTTTCCCTCATTAGATGATTCCTGAATAGGAAGCAAAAGATATTTAGAAGGATTCTTTATGTGTACGACAGTCAAAGTGTCTCCCTGATGCTCAAATACTAAGTTATTTTTTTGTGATTGGCATGCCCACATACCAGTCAAGAAAAACGCTCCTAATGCGAGGTTAACAAAATTCTTTTTCATGATACGTTGTTTTATGGGATTAAAAATACAAATTATTCTTTTAAAATACCTATTGAAAACTTTTTATAACCGGCACAACCCATTGATTCGTTGTGCCGGGAATTTATCGGAATAGAAAAATGAATGTCAGAATTTAAGCTGTGCAGAGAGTTCTACTGTGAACGGACGGATGTAGCTTCCTGCCATTACTGTATTGGCATATTTTCCAGCTTCTTCCTTCGTTACGAGTTCTGCACCTGCGATACTTCCTTTTGCACCAGTCTGGTTCAGGAAGTTAACAACTGAACAGCCTAATGACAGTTTCTTGTTTACCTGCCAGTTCAAACCACCAAAGGTTTCCCAACGGCCATTGAAATAATAGGCATCATTGATATTAGCGTATGTCTTGCTAAAGTAACGGAAGCTAGTCCAGATTTTCAAATCTTTTGTAATCATATAGCTCGGGTCGATTTCCACGATTACCTGCGGGATTTCTGCTACGATGTTACCAGTGGCATTGATCTGACCTACATAACCGTCTGAGAACTTCACAGAAGTTTCATATTTCTTGTAAGTCGGCTTCTGGTAAGTGAAGAGGAAGTGCAAATCAAAACCTTTAAACGGACGAGCTACCACGTCAGTAGTCCAACCCAATGTCTTGATGTCATAGTTCAACGGAGCAGCCAAGATTTCGTTTACTCCATTTACGCTATGCTGCAAGTTCAATGTAGAGTTGTTGTTGGTCTTTGAGATATAAGAGAACAATGAAGTCAAGCTCAACCATTCGTTGTTATAATAGATACCGGCACGTCCCAGAGGTACTGAAATCTTATCGGTATTCGGCAATACAGCCGGAGCAAAGTTCTCAATTCTCGGATGCTGGGTAATGTAAGTAAAGTCTCCAGTAAATCCGAACTGTTTGGTCAACTTATAAGTAGCGGCTGCACTCAGTGCGTAATTAAACCAGTCATACTCCATCGGAGTCGGTTCAATCTTTGTTCCATTAGGTGCAGTAGCTCCCAGATAATAATCAGCAAAACGTCCTACAAAATTGCCATCAGCATCTTTAACCGCTGCATTGTTTCCACGAAGAGCTTGGTATTCCAGACGAGCACCGTAGTAAAGGTTAAATTTGTCGGTTACATCCCAGTCGTGAGTGAAATATACAGCCAATTTGTTTTCATGACCTTTATAATATTCTGATGCATTCTTGTTGAAGTCATAGTAATATCCATTTCCTCCATAGGTACGTCCACTTCCTGCTACATTATAATCAGGATTATAAAGGCGGACCGGATAGCTTCCGTCAGTCGGTACAGACTGGTCATACATCGTAGTATTTGATGCATAATCAATATCATAATACCATTCGTTCAATCCCAGGCGCCATGTACCGTTAGACAATTTACGAGACAGCTCAGTAGTAAACATTACTTCATCAATGAAACCACGGTTCAAGCAAGACATACGGCTCTGTACATATTCGCCATCGTATGCTCTCATGCTACCGTCTTCTGCTTCATATTGATAATTAATAGCACTGTTTGCACGCTGTGAAAGTTCCATCGGAGTCTGGTACACACAAGAACCGGTCGCATGGTCGTATTTCATGATTACTTTCCAAGACAAACCGTTATCCCAGTTGTAATTATTCATCAAGGTAAACTCACTACCCTTATTCTGTACGGCATCATACAAGCTTGTTTTCTTCAACTCTCCTGTACGCATGTCGCGATATACCATTTCATTGTCAACCGGAAGATAAGAAGTAGTACCCAAAGCAAAAGCCCCCAACTCTCTTACGCTACCATCGCCTACGTAAATAAACGGAGCCGACTGAGTGGCATACATATATACCGGATGGCTGTTGCTGTAATGATACATAGCCGTAAACTCACCCCGGTTATTGTTATAGCGTTTTGTCAAGGCAAACTTATAAATCTGTGTACGATCCTGGAAAGGAGTAGATTTAATTTTGAATGTTCCCGGGTCAAAATCCTGATAGATGCTTCCACTATAGAACCAATCGTTAGCAATTTCTCCGTTCAGATTCAGAGAGAACTCCTGCATGCCGAAATGATTGGACTTATAATTCAATGTTCCATGAAAACCTTTTTCACCAAGCTGAGTGAAAGAGTTGACTGCATATCCGATATTACCGGTTGTAATGGCAGTTTCTGAAATTTTCAACAATCCTACATGGTTCAAGCTGGCATCTGCACGCCACAAAGAGTTTACACTGTGCGGATTCGTAGCATACGTTACCGGAATTCCATTTTCAAGCACATTCACATCTGCAGAAGGAAGACCAATCTGAATTTCACGAGGTCCGTTTGCACTGGCGGCATTCAACATTACATTACGGTTACCTTCTTCTTTAGAACTACCTTCATTTGATGAATTGTTTTCTTGTGCATAGCCATTTACACAAGCCCAAGCGAGCAGCAGCACCGCAGCTCCCATACGATTTGAAAACTGTTTTTTTTCGGCCTTCATAGCATCATTTTAATTAATATGTTAGCATGAAATTTTTTATTTGTTCATCGCAAAAGTAAGTGATTGACAGCTATAAGGCCATAAAGAATGTTGCATCCTATGACAATATTGTTTCATGCAACAATATTTCTACAGGACGCAACATTTTTACTAGCGAGGAGGGGGTTACTGCAATGTATACACATTCAATGTTTTCACTGCATACCCGTTCTTATCCGCTTCAAAGCACATTTTCACATAAGGCTGTGAAGGGAACACCAAATTTGTCATCACAAATTTTCCATCCTCACCAAAAGCTTCAATACTTGACCGATCGACAAACAAACGTAAAACCAACTCTTTGTCAACATTTGCCGGAGCGACCGTAACCGCAGGAAAGTCTTTGCTAAAATCCACCGTTCCGCTCTCGCTACGATCCATCACAAACTGTTTACGATTCAAGTCATAATACATAGAGACTTTCTCTCCCTTATCATTCAATAAGCAAAAAGCAATCTTTGACGCGCCTGCATTCTGAATGAGTATTTCTACTTCATAGGCTCCTTGATTATCTTCGAACAAATTTACTATTTCATGCTTCTCGGAAACCTTAAATGAAGGTATTGAAACTTTCTTACCACGTGCTTTTTTCACTTCCACAGAAGGAGTACTCTTTAAAAACAACTCCTGTCCCTCGCGATAAAGAGTCAAATCACGAGCAAGTGTATTGGCACTACGATACTGGCGGGTAGGAACATTATTGGCATACTGCCAGTTACTCATCCATCCCAATGCGATGCAACGTCCGTCAGGTGCATTGTTCCAAGTCACAGTAGCGTAATTATCCTTTCCCCAGTCCATCCACTTTGTCTGAGTAGGCGATTCGTTTACAAACTTCTTTCCATCGAATGAGCCCACAAAATACTGAGCAGCACTACCTCCAAAAGGACCTCCAGGATTCAGGTTACAGATTAGTACCCATTTTTTCTCACGAGTACCTTCTACTGGGATTTCCACCAAATCCGGACATTCCCAAACGCCACCATGAGCCCCCTGCATAGCACCAAATTCACTCTCTTTCTTCCATTCCTTTAAGTTAACAGAAGAATAGATTTCCATGTGCTGACCTACAGCCAACATCATCACCCAATGCTTGCCCGGTGCATACCAGAATACCTTCGGGTCACGAAAATCTTTTTCAGAAGAAGTCAGGATAGGATTACCTTCATATTTGGTGAAAGTTTTTCCATTATCCAAACTGTAAGCCATACTTTGTGACTGGACATCTCCCCAAGGAGTGGCCTTGGCAGAAGTATAAAAAGCCACAACGGCTCCTTTACCAAATCCGGCTGTATTATTATGGTCTACCACACATGAACCACTAAAAATAGCTCCCCATGCATCTGGTACAATGGCGCAGCCTTCAAAATTCCAGTGCATCAAATCTGTACTGGTAGAATGTCCCCAGTGCATATTTCCCCACACCGAACCATACGGATTATACTGGAAATACAGATGATATACCCCATCTTTATAAAACATTCCGTTTGGATCGTTCATCCAACCATATACCGGAGTATGGTGATAAACCGGACGGAACATTTCCTTGTTCGTCATGTCAAATGAATCTGACATTTTCAGTTCCTTCCAGCAAAGCGCGTTTGCAGGAACACCTTGTATATCAATAGAAATATGTTGCCCTTTATAAGCCGATAACTCAAATGGTACGTATGAATCCACTCTCTCCCGAGCCAAACGTACATTCATGAGAGTACCTTTCTGTTCGTTATCTTTTACAATGCAAATTTTACCTTCTGGTGCATCATCTTGTATGGGAAGAAGCAAATAATCTTCGGTAACATCCAAAGAAACAATGTTTTGTTCACTTACCAAATGACGAATTGTCCATGAAGAATCAGCCTGTACCACTGATGTCAGTCCTAAAAAAAGCCCCAATAGGGTTACTTTCATTGTATATGCATACTTTCTCATAAAATTATGTTTTTAGTATATATCGCTATGTTATTTCCTTTTTCTTCCTTGTTGACATAAGGAAGAAAAAGGAAAATCTATCTTATTATTCATACCCCTTATTCTGAGTGTACAACCCAGGGATATAATACATCTGATTATAAGGTATCGGAAAGAATTCATTCTTACCTGCAGTAAAATGAGCATCTTTATAATATTGCCCATAAGTCTGTCCTTCATAAACATCATGCTGTTCACTCTCAAAATATGCGTTCAATGTCTTAGATGCAATTCCCCAACGACGCAAATCAAAGAAACGTCCATTTTCCATGGCCATTTCCAGACGACGTTCCCAACGCAAACACTTACGGGCAATTTCCTTAGTTGAAAAATAATTGTCCGGATAAAGCGCAATATCACACTGATTTTTTGCATAGCTGATATGCTTGTCAATTGACTTAGCTGCACGGTCACGGATATCATTCACAATCTTCTCAGCTTCGCTCAGTCTGTTCTGTTCAATCAATGCTTCCGCACGCATCAACATCACGTCTGTGTAACGGAATACATAATCATTCATTGCAAAAGCCTGCCATGAACCATTATAGGTCTCTCCTTCAGAACGCTGAGGAACTTCCTTCAACGAAGTATAGTATCCATACGTATTCGGTGTACGTGAATTGGCAGTAGTCATCGTATATTCAGCCTCATACTTGTAAGGGAAAGTGGGCATACCTACGGTATGGAACAAACGCGGATCCCATTTCTGGCTGGTAGGCTGACCATTAATCGGATAATCAATCTCGTTGTTATAATCATCAAACATCGGAAGGCCGTTCTTGGTCTTGAAGGCGTTCACCAAATTTTGAGAAGGTTTGTGGAAATCCCATCCGCAAGACCACATCTGCCAGCAACCATTCAGCATGTTAGACCAGTTAGCACGTCCATAAGTTGTATTATCATCTTCATAGTCAGAACACTGCACTGCAAAGACAGACTCCTTGCTATTCTTGTAGGCCGGCAAGAAAATATCTCCATAATCTTCCAAATATCCATAACCAGAAGATATCACATCATCCGTATAATCAATCACCTTCTGCATGTATTCAGAGTTGATATGTCCCTCACCAGTAGTAGCTTCATATCCGTCTCCCCATGCTAAAGTCAGATAACATTTAGCCAAATAAGCAGCTGCTGCAATCTTATTAGCCCGACCATCTTCACCTGGTTCTTTCACCGGCAAAACATCATAAGCTGCTTTGAAATCATCAATGACTTTTTGGAACAACTGCTGGTAATTCAAGGCTGTATTGCTGACCTTTTCATACGAATTATCTTCCACTACTTGTTCATCAATCCAAGGAACCTGACGGAACACCGTCAGCAGTTTAAAATAAAAATGTCCACGCAAGAAACGCATTTCTGCTACACGCTGCGTTTTCACATCTTCGCCCAACTGGTCTCCATTACGTTCCAGCGCAAGCAATGCACGGTTACAACGGGAAATAGCTACATACAAACGATACCACAATTCATCCATCTCACCAGGAGTGGTAGCTGTCAATGTAGTCCAAATATCAAAAGCATGATAACCTGTATCCGTAGTTCCTGAACCACCTTTCAGACAGTCATCCGAACTCACGTCGCCATAAGGAAACAAGTTGAACGGATAAGTGTACCAACAATCGCCCAACATAGCGTAAGCCGCATTCACCATTTTCTCCGGATCAGAGAAGGCCTTATCTTCGTTTACTACTGCAGTCGGAGTATAATTCAAAAAATCTTCACAGCTACTCAATGACAAACCCAGTGCACAAGCTGCCAGCAATATATATTTTTTCATCATATTCATTATTTTAAATTAGAAACCAATTTGTAAACCAAATGATACAGAAGTTGCAAGCGGGTAATTCCAGTTCGGGTTTTCCGGGTCCGGACAAGTCAGACTCTTGCTCTTAATAGTCAGCAGGTTTTGACCTGACAGATAGATTCTTGCGCTAGACATCTTAAACTTGGACAAGAAAGTAGCAGGTACTGTGTATCCCAATTGGAGGGTACGCAATTTCATGTATGAACCATTTTCTACATAGTAGCTAGAAGCTCTACCTTCATCCGCAGTGTTATTGGTAGTCAAAGCCGGAATAGTAGAGCTGGTGTTGTTGGTATTCCAAGCACCCAGTAAACGGGTTCCTTTGTTAGAGCCAGCATCTACAATACTCCAGAAGTCTGTCTGTGCTTTCTGGTTGTTATATACATCCTGATTGCAAACGCCCTGCCAGAACATTGTCAAATCGAAGTTCTTGTAGTTCAACGCAATGTTCAAGCCATAAGAGAAAGCAGGAACCGGATTATAAATCCACTCTTGGTCATCTTGAGTAATGATTCCGTTTCCATCTACATCTTTATATTTTAAACCACCTACACGGGCATTAGCCTGTCCGGATTTATCTACTTCTTCTTGAGTCTGGAACAAGCCTTCTACAATATAACCTACTGAAGAACCATAAGGCATGCCTGACTGTACCAAGTTTTCTCTAGAAGTATGGGCGTAAGCTCCTGTCGTAGTCGACGGCAGATAAGTAACCTTGTTACGGAAGAAGTCTACATTGGCATTGATATCCAAACCTAGTCCACAGGCCAGTGACTTACGGTATCCTACGTTGAATTCCATACCCCAGTTGCGTAAAGAAGGACCATTCAACCAAGAAGCACCTCCTTCACCAATGGCACCCAAGTAAGCCGGATTAATCAACATATCACTGACATTCTTCACATATCCATCGATAGTACCATACAAACTACCATTCAAGAGTGTAAAATCTGTACCCACGTTATACTGTGTAGCAGATTCCCATTTCAAGTTAGGATTGGCAAGCTGAGTAGCACGATATCCTGAAGGGAAGGTTCCTGAGCCCTGAAGATACAAGTCGTATGCGGTAGAAGTCACACGGTCCAATCCGTAATCCACTACATACAAACCAAACTGTGCATTATTATCAATTGCCTGGTTACCAGTCTGTCCCCAAGACAATCTCACTTTCCAGTCATCCATCCAACTTGCTTTTATCCATTTAGACACACGCAAACCCAATGTAGCTGCTGGGAAAGTACCCCAACGGTGACCTTTACCAAAACGAGAAGAACCATCTTGACGGATAGTGAATGAAGCCAGCACCAAGTCGTCAAAATTATAGTCAATCTTACCAAAGAAAGAAGCCAGACGATAACCAACTTTTGCACCGGTATTCTTCATGACGCCTGTCGCAGCATTCGGCCACATATAATCCACATCTTCCAATGCATATCCTTCTGAATAAGCAGAAAAATCGATGGAACTCTGCTTTGACAATTCAGATCCCAACAAAATATTGAAATCATGTTTCTTCGCCACATTGAAATTGTAGTTGATGGTATTCGACCATGTCCAGTTCACTTCATTCTTATTTGACAAGGTAGTCTTAGCGATATCATTGTTGACAATATCAGAATGGAAAGTGTGCGTCATTGAATTAATGATTGAATTATACGTATCAATACCGAAGTTAGAACGGAATACAAAACCTTTGAAAGGCTTAATATCTATATATCCGTTACCAAACAAACGCCAATAGTCCAAATGATTGTCTTTGTTGTGATACAGCTCACGCATCGGGTTCTGACGGTCGCTCATACCACCTACCGGACCAGCAAAAGTAGTACCATCTTCTTCATATACCGGTACGGTCGGAGCCATCTTCAATGCATTTTCCATCGGAGCGCAATCTACCTGGCTTGAATAAGTCACTGTGAAGTTCTCACCGATAGTCACATACTTGTTCACATTGTATGAAGAGTTCATACGGGCAGAGATATTCTCAAAATCTGTATATTTCAAGATACCGTTGTTTTTCTTGTAACCCAATGAGAACATGGTAGAATGTTTGTCATTCGCATGAGAAAGAGAAAGGTCATAATTCTGAGAAAAACCGACTCTTGAAATTTCATCTAACCAGTCTGTATCAGAATAACGCATCGTCTTCTTGCTGTTGATGTATCCGTCATACAATCCGTTGACGGTATAATTCACATACTGGCTGGTACTCGGGTTCCAAACTGTAATTGGTGTACCTGAAGCTGCATTTAAGTTCAGACCATAGTTGCTGGTATACGCCACTGGATCCAATCCGTCATTCAATGCGGCCTGTGCCATGGCTGTAGCATATTCCGATGAATTACAAACATTCATCAATGACTGAGAAGAATAAAACTGGGCAGTCAGATTGGCAGAGAAAGCTATTTTCACCTTGTCTGCCTTCTTTCCTTTCTTAGTAGTAATGATGATTACACCATTAGAAGCTCGTGAACCATAGATAGAAGCGGAAGCCGCATCTTTCAATACCTGCATACTCTCAATATCATTGGCATTCAATGAATTTAAAGACATGTTAGTAGGCACACCATCAATCACATAAAGCGGATCCTGAGAAGAGTTAAAAGAACCGATACCACGAATACGAACCGTAGCCGTACCACTCGGCGAACCGTTGGTCGTAACTGTCATACCAGCTACTTTTCCCTGCAAAGCTTTCATCGGATCTGGGTCCGGAGCCGTTTTCAATGCATCGGTAGAAACCACAGCCACAGAACCAGTCAAATCGGCTTTACGCTGAGTTGTATAACCAGTGACAACCACCTCTTCCAGCATTTCAGAATCTTCTTCCAGTACAATATTTAAAACCGAATTAGCCTTTAAAGTTTGGGATTTAAAACCTACATAAGAAACTACAATTTCAGCCCCTTGCTTCACTGTGAGAGAAAACTTACCGTCAAAATCGGTAATTGTACCATTTGTTGTTCCCTTTTCCAATACAGTTGCCCCAATAACTGGCAAATCATCAGACTTGGAAATAACAGTTCCAGACACCTGCAAGTTTTGTGCTTGCATACCCAAACATGCCATCAAGAACAGGCACGTAAGAAAGAACGTTCTTTTCATGCTTTCCATTGTTACATTAAAATTAAGTTCAACATTTAACACATAGATACAAGTTTCTAATAAGATTTCTTATCAAAAACAACATTGCAAATGTACCGTTCATCTTTTAGCATAAGCATAAAAAATGTTTCCTCCCGTTGCATTTTTGTTACAAAGAAACAAAAGTACAACAAGAGGAAACATTTATAAGATATTACATTTCAAACTCTTAACAAATTCCGATTCAAAAGGCTTCTTTCCTTTTTCCGCTGGTTGCAATCAGATATATACCTAACAATATCAACGGCACACTCAACCATTGTCCGATGTTCAATGTCATGCCTACTTCTTCAGCTACCTGTGGATTCTTCATGAATTCCAATCCGAACCGAGCACCGAAAAAGATTAACAAAGAAACGCCTGTAGTCAATCCGATTCGTTTTCCTAAATGAAGCTTGTGATACATGAACCACGATACGACCAGTGCTACCAGACAGTACAACATTTCATAAATCTGAGTAGGATGACAAGCCTGCGCCACTCCATTCTGATTGTATAATTCCTGCCATTCACGCGAGCGGACAAACTCAAATCCCCATGGTAAAGTTGTAGGATAACCGAAAATCTCGGAGTTCATCAGGTTACCGAAACGGATACACATACAAACCACCGCTACGGCAGGTATCATACGGTCGAACAACCACCACACGTTTTTTTTCGTCACTGTCTTAGAATACCAGATTAAAGCCAGTATCAAGGCAAATACACCTCCGTGACTGGCCAGTCCGCCTTTCCAAATTTTCAGGATTTCTGCCGGATGCGCTCCATAATAATCCCATTCATAAAACAGGCAGTGCCCCAGACGAGCTCCAATTACACTGCTGACAATACAATATACAAACAGTTTGTCAGCCCAGTTTTCCGGATACCCTTCCTTCTTAAACAAACGGGAGACCATTTCGTAAGCCAGAATAAATCCCAGCCCCCACATCAGCCCGTACCAACGGATTTCGAGCGAACCCAAATGAACCAGCACCGGATCCACATCCCATACAATACTCGCAAATGTCATGCTACTTAATTTTTAATCAATAAACTTCACAAAGGAACAAAAAAAATGCATTGCTTCAAAACAGAAGAAACACTCTTTGAGGGTGCGGCGCCCTTTCACGCGAAGACCAACCCCACCGCTCAGTACTCCCTAAGCAGTACTTCAGTACTTCCGCGGGAGTACTCCAATACTGCCAGGAAAGTACTACAGTACAGCCAAGGAAGTACTGGCAAACAATAACATCCTGATTTAAAGTCGCTTTAAAGCAAGTTTAATCACTTTTTCCACAGGTGCATCCGGTTCCTCCTTGAGAATCTGCGCGGTCACCTTTTGAGAAGGTGCCTGTGCAAATCCCAACATAGTCAATGCAGCCACTGCCTCTTCATATATTTCCGCATTGGCAGCTACAGCCACCGATTTGACGGTTGCCGCACTCTCTATACCTGTCACTGCAATCTTATCTTTCAGCTCCACAATGATGCGCTGGGCCGTTTTCAAGCCAATTCCCTTCACGGTCTTCAGCAGTTTGTCGTTTCCACTGCCAATCACGTTACACAATTCCGAAGGAGAAAGTGCCGACAAAATCATACGTGCCGTATTTCCTCCAATGCCCGATACACTGATAAGCAACAAAAACAATTCCCTCTCCTGACGGGTGGCAAATCCATATAACACATACGCATCTTCACGGATGGCCTCATATATATAGAGTTTGACCTCCTTTTTTCCCTGTACGGCAGAGTAAGTGTTCAGCGACACATTAATTCCATATCCTAATCCATTACACTCTACAACCACCCACGCCGGAGTAGCATCCACAAGTTCTCCTTTGATATATTCAATCATGTTTTTCTAACAATTTATAAAATGGAGAACAAAAATAACGATAAGAAAGTTATAAATTGTAAGTTCAGCCAGATTTTTTTGGAATTCGTGGCTTTATTGCTTGTTTGGAATGATTCTAATTCTGTATTTTTGCGCCAACTAAAACGAAACAACTTAAAACAAATAAGAAATATGAAAAAGATTAGAGCAGCCGTAGTAGGTTACGGAAACATCGGAAAATTCACACTGGAAGCTCTTGAAGCAGCTCCTGATTTTGAAGTAGCAGGTATCGTACGCCGTAATGGAGCAGAAAACAAACCTGCAGAACTGGCCGATTATCCTGTAGTAAAAGATATTCGCGAACTGAAAGATGTAGATGTAGCTATTCTGGCAACTCCGACCCGCAGCGTAGAACAATATGCAAAAGAAATCCTTGCATTAGGCATCAACACGGTAGACAGCTTCGACATCCACACTCAGATTACCAGCCTGCGCCGTTCTTTGGGTGAAACAGCAAAAGCTCACAACGCAGTAGCTATCATTTCTGCCGGATGGGATCCGGGAAGCGACTCTGTAGTACGCACGCTGCTGGAAGCCATCGCTCCGAAAGGAATCACTTACACTAACTTCGGTCCGGGCCGCAGCATGGGACATTCTGTAGCCGTTCGCGCCATTGCCGGAGTAAAAGATGCGTTGTCTATGACTATTCCGATGGGAACAGGTATTCACCGCCGTATGGTATATGTAGAACTGGAAGAAGGTGCAGATTTCAAGACAGTAGAAGCAGCCATCAAAGCTGACCCCTATTTTGTAAACGATGAAACACACGTTATCCAAGTTCCTTGCGTAGACGACCTGAACGATGTAGGTCACGGTGTAAACCTGGTTCGCAAAGGTGTATCAGGTAAGACTCACAACCAGCTCTTCGAATTTGACATGAAGATCAACAACCCGGCTCTGACAGCTCAGGTACTGGTTTGTGTAGCTCGTGCTTCTATGAAGCAGCAACCGGGATGCTACACCATGATTGAAGTTCCGGTTATCGACCTGTTAGCAGGCGACCGTGAAGAACTGATTGCTCACTTGGTATAATACATAATCTTTAACGATACGGGCCGACTTGTCACACAGATAAGCCGGCCCGTTTTCATTTATACATCTTATAACCACTTCTTCACAATCTCCTCTGTACGCTCCCACAACTCCTGCTGTTGCACATGAGGAAGATACTTCCCGGATAACCTTACAGCATGTCCGCTTACATTCAATGTACCGGTACGCTTGCCTGCCTCTTCATCCAGCAGCAAACCGATGGCCGTGGCTGCCCCTTGACGAGGTGTCCGGATAAACGGCCGGAAGAAAATATCCGTTAAAGGGTCAAACCACATGTGCATGGTGATAATATCCGTCGAAACAATGCCCGGATCAGCCGCATTCACCACAATTCCTCTCTCCTTCACACGAGCTGCCAATTCAAGCGTAAAAAGTGTCAAAGCTAATTTCGTATTGCTATAAACCGGAATTCGCCAGAAACTCCCCTTCTTTCCGCGCAAGAAAAAATCCGGGAAATCCAGCCGGCCGATTGCATACGTACACGACACCATGTTGACTACTCTGCTCCCCTCTCCCACTAGTGGAAGCAACCTGCGTGTCAACAGATAAGGCCCCACATAATTCACACTCACCGTACGTTCCAGTCCATCCTCCGTCAGTCTGCGACCGGTTTCCATCGTCCCGGCATTGTTCATCAGCAATGCCAGTCTCTCCCCACGGGCACAGAGTCGCTCCGCAAAGTCAGCCACAGAAGCCAACGAAGCCAAATCAATATACATGACCTCCACCTCCGGATTCCCCGTTTCCTTCACCACCCACTCTCTTTTAGCCTCAGCTTTTTCCTTGTTACAGCAGGCCATTATCACCCGATAACCAGCCAACGCCACCGCACGGGTAATCTCTGTTCCCATTCCTCCGTCGGCACCTGTAATCACTGCTAATTTACGCTCCATCTCATCCCTTGCTTTCAATTCGTTCGATTTCTTTCTTCAGACAAGGCGGCAGTTCCTCCTGCAAATGCTGATGACAAGCCATGTCCAACGTGTACATACGGGCAATGCAATAATTACTGTGACGACAATTGCACCGTGCATTCTCTTCCTGTCGCATACGATTCACAAAGTCAGGCTCATTCAGCAACGCACGTCCCATCTGTACCGCTTCAAAGCCATGATTCAATACCTCCTCTATTTTCTGTCGCGACACCAGACCTCCCACATACACCAACGGTATATCCAGTGCCTCCCGAAACTTCAAGGCATCTTCCAGGAAATAAGCCTCACGGAAAGGCACAGAGGGTATCATGTATTTACCTACTAGTCGCACACCATACTTCAACCACCAACAGGTCATGTAGTGCGTCATGGTTCGGATAGGCATCTCGCCCCGCATCACATACATCGGTGCCTTACTGACAAATCCGCCGCTCAACACCAGCGCATGTGCTCCTAATTCCTGCAGTTTCCGTGCCACCTGTAAGGACTCGTCCAGTTCCATACCTCCCCGAAAACCGTCGCGCATATTCATTTTCACCAGCACAGCCATATCATTCCCCGCTGCTTTCATCACTTCCTCCATCACCATCTCCATGAAACGCATGCGGTTCGCTAACGTTCCGCCAAATTCATCCTTCCGATGATTGATAGAAGGGGAAAGAAACTGACTAATCAGGTATCCATGCCCGGCATGTATTTCCACTGCATCAAATCCTGCTTCACGCGCCAGACACACAGACCGTCCGTAAGCTTTCGCCATTTCCGGCAATTCATCGGCACGCAATCCGCGCACAAAAGTCGGTGAATACAAATTGAATCCGCTGCTTGCTCCTACCGGAAGGCATCCACAAATACTCTTATGCGACATATTACCACAATGCCCCAGTTGAATGCTTGCTGCAGCCCCTTCGACATGTACCGCATCCGTCAGCTCACGCAGTCCCGGCACAATCTCCGGGCTCATCCACAACTGACGGTCAAATGAAAGTCCACTACGCGTTACGGCTGCATACGCCACCGTAGTCATTCCCACCCCACCAGCAGCCACCGAACGGTGATAATCCAGCAATTGCGGTGAAGGCACATTTCCCGGACACATGCTTTCAAATGCGGCCGAACGAATACTACGGTTACGCAGTGTCAACGGCCCCAAAGTGACCGGAGTAAATAAAAGTGAATCCATCTTTCCTCCTTTTCCTAATATATATAAGGTATAATTCTTTTTCTGCTACCTACCGCCTGCTTTCCGAACTCCTCACAATAGCGTTTGTAAATGGCATCGGCACGCGGCACCAGATTGGCTGCTGTCCACCACACAAACACCCAAGCCGCAGGAGAAACCGTCAGCAAAGCAAATCCGGTCCATTCCACCAACTCCCCAAAGTAATTGGCTGAAGTCACATAGCGATAAAAACCTTTCTCCGGCAGGTAATGACGTGTATCGCCCGGCTTCCGTAAATTCCGGATTACATGGTCTGCATGCAGATTAATGGCCATTCCTATGAAAAATATCGCGGCTCCTATCCAAGGTAAAGGATTTGTCCAAAATGTGGCCGGTTCGTACTTCCCCGGCAATGCACAACTGAAAAAGCTGGCAGCCAACAAGGTCACATTGATTACATTGAAAAGTATTCCCATCGCCATGATAGCCAGCGGCATCCGGCTCTTCCCTTTCATCAGCAACGGAAAGACAAACGAACGTTGAAAATAATGCAGCATGAACAGTCCTACAAATACGGCCTGCGGAGTATACGCCTCTACTCCTGCCTTCCACGCCCAAAGCCCCATTACCACAAATGAAGGAGCTTCCATCAGTATCCAGCCTACTTTGTTCGGCACAGACCATCCCCAGGAGCGGGTACGAAATATGCCGTACCCGGCCTTCACAAAATAAAGTGCTACAAAGACTATCACTGCCAGGAAGGACAGGACATATAGCATGATTTGATAAGTTTCGTAATTCATAGCGTGCGGTTTTGCCTTTGAAGATAAAGAAAATATCTGTAAAAAGGAAAAACAGCACGCTTTCTTCTTACTTATCAACCATTAATTATGAATTACTTACGGTTTTCTCTTTTTCAACACTATGTTTTCAAATCTGAGACAATAAAGAGTAAAAATCCCTGCATTTCTCACCAAAGGCGTCAGAAATACAGGGATTTCAGTGTATCTGTGAAAAACTTACGTTATTCCACCGTTACAGACTTAGCCAGATTGCGTGGCTGGTCGACATCCATTCCACGGCAAACTGCAATGTAATAGGCCAACAACTGCAACGGAATGGAAGCTACTAACGGATTCAGACATTCCAGCGTAGCGGGAAGTTCGATGCTGTAATCAGCCAAGTTTCGGATAACCGTGTCTCCTTCGGTTACTACGGCTACCACTCTTCCCTTGCGGGCTTTGATTTCCTGAATGTTGCTCAGCACTTTTTCGTACAAGGGCGACTGTGTGGCCACGATGACCACCGGCATTTCGGCATCAATCAGAGCAATAGGGCCGTGTTTCATCTCGGCGGCCGGATAACCTTCGGCATGGATGTACGAAATTTCTTTCAGCTTCAAGGCTCCTTCCAAGGCAACCGGAAAGGCGTATCCCCGACCTAAATAAATGAAGTTGCGGGCGTAGGTAAACATCTTTGAAAAATCGGCAATGAACGAATGCTGCTTCAGGACGGTCCGCATCTTTTCAGGGACGGCAACCAGTTCTTTCACTATCCGATGATACTCTTCTTCCGAAAGTGTACCTTTTTCTCGTCCCAACGCCAAAGCCAGCAGGGTGAGCACGGTAACCTGTCCGGTAAAGGCTTTCGTAGAAGCCACTCCGATTTCGGGACCCACATGGATATAGGAACCGGTATCCGTAGCACGGGCAATGGAAGAACCGATGACGTTACAGATACCATAGATAAAGGCTCCCTGCGACTTGGCCAGTTCAATGGCAGCTAATGTGTCGGCAGTTTCTCCGCTCTGGGAGATAGCGATGACTACGTCATCAGGATGAATCACCGGATTACGGTAACGAAACTCGGAGGCGTATTCCACTTCCACCGGAATGCGGCAGAAGCTTTCAATCAGTTGCTTGCCGATGAGTCCGGCATGCCAGGAAGTACCGCAGGCTACGATAATAAAGCGTCCGGCACGCAACAGTTGTTCCTTGTAGTTGGACACGGCGGAAAGGGTGACCGTACAAGTGTCCGTATTCACGCGCCCACGCATACAGTCGCTGATGCAGTCGGGCTGGTCGAAGATTTCTTTCAGCATGAAGTGGGGGAAACCTCCTTTTTCCAGCTGCCCGATATTAAGGGCTACGGTCTGTGCCTCATGCGGGCATTCTACATTATTCAAGTCGACAATCTTCAAGGGAGCACCTGCCCGTAGTACGGCTATTTCTCCGTCAGAGAGATACACCACCTGATTGGTGTAAGTCACCATGGGAGTGGCATCAGAAGCCAAGAAGAACTCTCCCTCGCCTACTCCGACGACTAACGGGCTACTCTTGCGGGCAGCAATAATCTCGTCGGGATGCTTACGGTCGACTACTGCAATGGCATAAGCACCGATAACTTCCCGTAAAGCTAACTGCACAGCGGTCAGCAAGTCCAGGTTGCCTTGCTGCTGGATATAGCCTATCAACTGCACCAGCACTTCCGTATCGGTGCTGCTCTTAAAGGTGCAGCCTTTGGCCTGCAGCTTTTCTTTCAGCACGGCATAATTCTCAATAATCCCGTTGTGTACCAGTGCCAAATCACCATTCTGACTGCAATGCGGATGAGCATTTACCGTACTGGGCTCTCCATGGGTGGCCCAACGCGTATGAGCAATTCCCACGTAACCGGACACATCCTGCCCTTCGGCTGTCCGTTCCAAATCAGCTACTTTTCCCACGGATTTATACACATTCAACTGATGAGTGTCGCTCATCAAGGCCGCTCCGGCACTATCATATCCGCGATACTCCAGGCGCTTCAGGCCTTCTACCAATATCGGCCAAGCCTTTCGCTTTCCGATATATCCTACAATTCCACACATGTTACTTTTAACCTTAAAATATTATAGAAATCTACCTAATCTGTCAGCGAAATTACGATTTCTCACAGTATAGAGGGAATTTAGGGAGAGATTTTCTATGAAAACACCGATTTTTATATTAAATTAGTACCGCAGTTTCAACTTTACGAACGATTTGTTTGTTTATATAGAAACAGAATTGAAATTTATCAACTTTAAATCAAGAAAAAAATGAAACATTTACTTCCTGAACTTCCTTATCAACTGGAAGCACTGGCTCCGAAAATGAGCAAAGAAACACTGGAATATCATTACGGAAAACATTTGCAAACGTACATAGACAACCTGAACAAATTGATTGCCGGTACGCCTTACGAAGAAAAAACGCTGGAGCAAATCTTGCTGGAAGCGGAAGGGCCGATGTTTAACAATGCAGCCCAGACCTGGAACCATACGTTCTTCTTTGATACACTGACTCCTCATCAGCCGGAAATACCTCAACCTTTAGCAGATGCGTTGACTCGCGATTTCGGTTCGGTAGAAACTTTCAAAGAGAAGTTTACACAGGCAGCCACCACGCTATTCGGTTCGGGATGGACCTGGCTGGTGAGTGACAAAGACGGACATTTGTCCATCGTCAGCGAATCGAACGCCGGAAATCCGCTCAAGAAGGGACTGAAACCGTTACTGGTTATCGACGTGTGGGAACATGCCTACTACATTGACTACCGCAACCGCCGGGCGGCCTTCATCGAAGCATTCTGGACATTGGTGGACTGGCAGAAAGTAGCTGCCCGTCTCTAAGATATAAATCGGGGCCTCGGCAAATGGCGGAGGTCCCGATTGTTTTATCTGTTTTTACACACTATGAAAAATTATTCGGTCTTAATGTGATTCACCGGATTTTCACGAACGGCTCCCCAACTGATGAGACACACGGAGCCTAAAGAAATCAAGGCTACCAACAGAAAGGCAACGCCAAACACGCCCCACATCGCCATGGGTGAATAGTGCAGGATACCGTCTATCTGCTGTACACCGAACCACGCCAAAGGAACGGCCAACAGCATGCCTGCCAGCAAAGACAGCAGGGAGAAACGAAGCAGTCGTGCCCGCTCCATACCTGCACTGGAACCAAAAACCTTTCGGATGGCCATGTCGCGCTTGCGCTGGCTGATGAAATAAATGCTCATGGCGGTCAGTCCCAATAGGGAAATCAATAGAGCTGCACACGTGAAGGCCACAATAGTAGTACGCATGTGCAACAAATCTTTGTAGACTTCCTTGATTTCATCGGCATACCATTTAGATTCAAAGGGAATACCCTCCACCACTTCCGAAAACAAGGCATCAAGTTCTCTCTTATATGCTGCCTGATTGCCTTCAATGGTTTCTACCAGTACGTTCCAGGGCCTTACTTTGTCCGGATGCTCTACTGAAATCATGGTGGGTGACTGCGGAAGGAGAATGGAACCGAATTTGATGTCGGCATACCGCCCGCCTACAGCATACTGGCGGCCATATTCATTCCGCAATTCTGCCGTACGCGCGTAATCCAGCTGCAAAGAATCGAACGTACTTTCGGAGAAATACATGTTCCCCCATTTCCGTGGAAGTTTCCTATCGTCGAACACCTGGATGTGAAAGATGTCCAAGAAGGCTGAATCGGTACGGAACACCTGAAAACTGACATTTTGAGGTATCCCGTTGTTGTCGTAAAGCTGGGTGGTATTGTTGTTTCCGCGGTTTACAGGCGTACCGGCAGTCAAGCAGACATTCTTTACAAAGGGCTTCTTACGGGCTTCGTCACGAAAAAGACGTATCTTTTCGGAGGAACCGACTGTCATGGCAGGATAGTCGAGCACATGACCGTACGTATAACCCAACGGTTCACGCAGAATCCGGTAGATTTGTGCGGACAGATAGAGGGTGCAAGTCAGCATGGCTACGGTGAGTCCGCTCTGTACCACATACAGTGCCCGAAGGTACACCGCCTTGGTTTTCCGACGGAAAGTGCCTTTCACCACATCCAGCGGATGGTAGTGAGAAAGCAGAACAGCAGGTACCACTCCGGCCAGCAAGGAAAGCAGAACAATGCCTATCAAATAGATTAGCAAAGTGATGGCGTTTAAGTCGCCCCAGATGTCCAGCCGTGTTTGCAGCAGGTCACAGGCCGTCGGTTCCACAGCCTTAGCCAACAGCAAAGCCAGCAGAAAGGCTCCTGTGGTAAACAAGGCCGACTCTCCCAACAAGCGCCAGAAGATACTCCGTGCGGAAGAGCCCAACAACCGGCGGGTAGCCATTTCTTTGGCACGATAGCTTACTTGTGCCACGCACATGCTGACGTAATTGAATACAGCCATCAGCAGAATCAGAATACCTGCCACTAAGAATATCCAGACTTTCACCGGATTGTACTGACGTAGCTGAAGACTTATTATTTCGGAGAAACACACGTCTTTCAACGGCATCCAGAATGCCTCACGGAACAACTCATGCTGATATCCCCAGGAAAAGGTTTTGAGAAAAGACAGCATATCGGCAGCTTTCTGATCGGGATTGACACCTTGAGGAAAACGGACCAGTATCGTCGTCCCTCCCATGTTGTTCATATCCGGATTGCGCATACTGCTTCCCCAGTTCACAAAATCCACATAGTCGAATGGTACAATGGCTTCTACCTCATCGGGGATAACAGAGTTATCAAAGTCTTTTATGATGCCTGTCACTGTGTACATCTCCTTCTTGTCTGCAGACAAACGAAGCATCTTGCCTTCCGCAGGTTCATCCCCAAACAGTTTACGGGCAGCCGATTCGGTCAGCACGATGCTATGTGCATCGACCAGTGCCTGTTCCGGATTTCCCGACAACAGCGAATAGCCAAAGAAACGGAGGAAATTATCTTTCACACAATATATTTCGAGGCTGGTTTTCCGGTTTTCTATTACCGCATAACTCCCCGAGTTACAAGCTTCAGCATTCACAGCGCACCAGTCGGCCATTTCCGGATAACGGTTGGCCAGCCGTTCACCCACCAGGTAATTGCTGGCGCTATATTCCTCGTTCGACAACACATAAATATGCTCGATGTCCTTTATATCGCTGCCCACAGTGAGCTGTCGCACTACCATATTGGCAATAAGCAGCACGAACATCAGAGAGATGCCCAGTCCCGCCACGTTGACCAGCGTAAACAGCTTGTTGCGTTGAAGATAGGTAAAATAGGTTTTCAGTCCTTTCATCGTATTTTATAGTTTAATGTATTTATTCCGTCTTAATACTCCGTACGGGGTTTTCATTGGCATTCTTCCAGCACTGGAATGTCACTGTCAGTACCGTAATGAGACTGACCAGCAGGAAGGAGGCCACAAATACCCAGGCACGGATAGGCGTCTTGTCGGAGAAGCTTTCCAGCCAGTCGTGCCCTATCCACCAACCAAAGGGAACTGCCAGTACGAAGCAGACCACCAGCATAACGAAATAACGCTTGGTAAACATATAGAGAATCTCACCAGTGGAACTTCCCATGATTTTCCGGATACCAATCTCCTTCCGGCGGTATTCGCTTTCAAATAAGGTCAGTCCGAACACACCAATCATGCTGAGGACAATGGCTATCAGGGAGAACAATAGAATCTGACGGGTGAAACGCAATTCCCGACGATAGTTCTGGTCAATCACCTCATCCATGAAACGGAATCTGAAATCACGGCCCGGTGCCATCTTTTCTGTTGCCTCAGCCAAGCGGTGAAGCATGTCCACTTTGTCTACTCCCGCAGCCACCCGGATGTTCAAGATATTGTTGGCATCCCAATTTGCATGGTCTTTTCCGTAAATGAAGAAGGCCATCGGCTCTACGGCATCGTTGTTGCGGAAGCTGCTGAAACAGATGTTCTCACAGAATCCAATCACTGGATAATCCTCAGGGACAGCCGGTTCATCGACTCTCATCCAAGGATATTTCTTCCGAGCTGCTTCGTTGAAAATATACACATCCCCGTCGCCCGGCTTGAAGTTACGGCCTTCGATAATCTTGATGCCCATCACCGACAAATAGCGGTAGTCCACCGGAAAACAAGTCATATTGATAGACCGGTCTCCACTCCCTCTTCCCCACGACATGTAATTATCGGCTGAACTTAAAACAAACTGGGAGATTGAAATGCCTTCTATGCCCGAAATCCCGGATAATTCACTGACAATCGCTTCCCTGCGATCGAGATATTCATAAGGAATCGCTCCTACCAATACGACCTCCTTGTCGTAGCCATAGTCGCTCTGCTGAATATAACGGCTCTGCAGGTACATGATGCCCACGGAGATAATCAGCATGAAAGAGACAAAGAACTGGAAACAAACCAGAAACGTACGCAGCATCTTGCCCTTCGGAGAAAGGCCGAACGAACCTTTCAACACCAATGCCGGCGGAAAAGAGGTGACGTAGTAAGAAGGATAGGCTCCAGCCAGCAAGCCCATGCACACGGCCATTCCGCCCAAAGCTATCAGTAGGTTCGGATGATTCATCAAAGAGAGGTCTGATGCCACCAAGGTATTCAGGGAGGTGTCTTGCAACAGATAGAGCCAGAGCAAGGACAGCAGGAAGCCACACACACAAACCAATACGGATTCCAACAACAAATACATCCGCAAGGAGAAAGTGGAAGCACCCAACACCTTCTGGGTATTGATGGAACGTAACCGCATGGGAGTTTCTGCCAGTGAGAAGTTCATGTAGTTGACTGCTGCTGTAAGCAGAATCAGCACCGATACACACAGCAGCAGGTACACGGCGGCCTTGCTGGTAGCTGCCTTATTGCCTACCGTAGAATAGTGTACTTCGTCCAACGGCGTAAAATGAATGAAATTCTCCCAGTCTTCATCTCCGCTAATCCGGTCTCTTGGAATATTCTGCTTGCAGTTTTCAATAACCGACCGTTCCACATCGGGCAATGAAGCTGGACTGTCAAGCCGGATATACAAGGCATAATTCCAGTTTCTCCACGAATCTTTGTTCAGGTTCGGGGAGTAGGAGGAAAAAACACAGTTTCCTAACTGGGAGTTTTCCGGCATGTCCTGATAAACTCCTCCTACCACCAACGGCTGGTTACGAGATTTACGGTCTACGTAGATGGTCTTGCCAATGGCATCCGTGGTACCGAAAAAGCGACGGGCCATGGATGCGGAAATCAGGGCATGGCCGGGTTCATTGAGGGAGGCGGTTGTACCGCACACCATAGTAGGCTGAAATACCTCCAGGTAATCACCAAATCCCGTAAACCAAGGTTCAGAGTAAATGTGTTCGTCTACCTCAAAATCATTGAGAGAGTTTGACAATGAAGTAACTGAAATGGCCTGTATGTGTGGAGAAGAAGCTCCCACCAGCTCACAGAAAGGACGAGCCAGCCAGATTTGCCAGCCGTAATCTCCGCCTGCATCCACTTCTACCCGGTAAATACGATCGTGTGCCGGATAGGCTTTGTTGTAGTTATAGTCGTAATCCACCTGCGTCAGAATGACGAAACAGGCCGCAAAGGCAATACTCAATCCTAACAGATTCAATACGCTGGCCGTAAAGAAACGCCGGAAGGTATGCGAGAAATTTCTAAGAAGTGTGTTCATGAGTGGTAAGTGTTTTTATACTGCAATTACGAAATTTATTCACCGACTTTCAACCGCCGGGTGGAGACGCTGCCGATTCCGTCTTTGGAGATTTGAGCCGATTTAGCCTTTCCACTTAAAGTGAGACTGCCTACACCTTCTATGCTGGCATCCAGGTGTTCGCAATCTACGGCCAGTTCACCGCTTCCTACACCTTCCAGACTGACTTGCACATTCCGGGCGCGCAAGTCGGTCACGTGCAGACTGCCCACGCCTTCCACATCAAACTTCACATCCTTCAGGTTCAGGCGGGACTTGCAATTGAATGATCCGACACCTTCAAAAGCTACTTTCTGCAAATCGGGTGCACTGATGTAAATAGAGAGTCCGTTCACATTCCGGGTAGTTTTCTTACCTTTCTCAGCCCACGCAATCAGCAATACTCCGTCTTTCACCGTACACTTTGTCTGGTCTACCCATTTCTTTTCTCCCTCTACACGAAGAGAATAGGTATCCGACTGAGTGAAATACACACTGGCCACACTCTCCACTTCAATGGAATGGAAAGGATTCACACTGCGGGTTTCACTTACTTTTTCTTCGTTACCACTTTTTGCACTGGCACAGTTTACACACATCAAACCCATTACCAAACCTGCCAATATACGTACTATCTTTTTCATCACAATTTATTTTTTAGTTTAACACCAATACTTCATTGTCTTTGTAACTCTCATAACCGGAAACGATGACGCGTTCGCCTTTTTCCAGTCCTTCCAGCACCTCATAATACTGCGGATTCTGACGTCCGATGCGGATTTTACGACGATAGGCCTTCTTCCCATCCTTGTCGACCACGAAAATCCAGTTTCCTCCGGTCACTTGGAAGAAGGTACCCTTCGGAATCAGCACGCTTTCGGTAGGCTCACCCAGCTGCAGGTCGATGTAGTAGGTCTGTCCGCTACGGATGTTCTCCGGACGGTTGCCCTGAAAGATGAAATCCGTACGGAAACGTCCCTCACGTACTTCCGGATATACCTTGCGCACCTTCAAGTTAAACGAAGAACCCTGACGTTCAAAAGTAGCGGGCAGCCCGTTAGTCACACGGTCGATGTAGTGCTCGTCAATCATGGCCTCGATTTTGAAGTCCGACAAATCATTAATCTGTCCCACCATCTGTCCGGCGTTGATATTCTGTCCTAATTCTGCATCCAGCAATCCTAATTCTCCGTCAATGGTAGCCCGCACCTCCAGCTTATCTTTCCGTTCGCGAATCAGCAAGACGTTCTTGCGCATGTTCTGCAAGTTATCTTCCATCTGATCCATCTGAATGTTACGGTAAATGGAGTCCTGCACCAGACGTTCCGTAATCAGTTTATGCTTCTTTTGGGCCACTTCATAATCTTCCTTGGCTTGAAGATATTCTTCGCGGCTGATAAGACGTTCCTTGTACAGACGCTGGTACTGCTGGAACGTACGCTGTTTGCGGCGCGTATCAATGTCAAGCTGTACTTTCTCGGTTTCGTTGTTCAACTTGTCCTGCTGCATGGTGACCTGCGTATTACGGAGCAGGTTCTGCTTTTCGGCCAGTTCAGACTCCGCATTCAGAATCTGCAAATCCAGGTTGGAGTTACTGAGACGAAGAATCACGTCGCCTTTCTTCACATGAGCTCCTTCTTCCACCACCTTTTCCTGCACGATACCTCCCTCTTCGGGACTGAGTTGTACCACGGAAATAGGCTGCACCTGCCCGTTCACACGGATATAGTCATTGAACTTTCCATAAGTCACGTCGGCAATGTTCAGCGATTTACCGTCGACTTTCAATGTAGAAGCATGATTGCCGAAAATAATCCAGCCCAACAGCAGAAGAATAACGGCTCCTCCCCCAATATAAGGAAGATGTTTCTTCTGGATTCCTTTTTTCTTTTCTAACTGTATATCCATAATATCGTCTTTTTTCAATTTCTATTTATTTGTCTGTGTCATCAAACCCGCGAATAATTTCTTCTCCCTTGTAATAGTCTACCAGACGGCATTTCATCAGGTAGGTCAGTTTACTTTGCAACAGCAAAGTCTCGCTTTCGAGCAAGGTGGCTGCATTGTTCTGTACATCGAGTGAAGTCATCAAGCCTTCCTCGTACTTGCGCCGGGTGACATGATAGGCCAGTGAGTCGGAACTGACTTTCTTTTCCATCTGTATGCTCTCTTTCAGATAGCCTTCCCGGTCCTGTACGGCCTGAAGCACCAATTTCTGCAATTCCTCTTTCTGCGATTCATATTGTTCACAAGCAATGCGGTAATTGTTTTTTGCCTGACGCATGCTGGTTACTCCCGAAAGCCGGTTGAAAATAGGAATACTCATGCTGATGCCCACGTAGGAACCGAAGTTATTGTTGAACTGGGTACGGAAATCAGGATAAGCCGTAGAATGAAGTTCCTTATAATAGGAACTGGAGATTCCACCGAACAACGTGATGGACGGTACCACATTGGCCCATGAAATCTTACGGCGCATATAGGCCACTTTCGCATTCAGCGCAGCTTGCTGCAGGGTAGGATTGACATTCAGTGCGATACGGAACACATCGTCCGCACGCTCCTGAGTCAACTGAATATATTGAAGTGTCTGTGTATCGAGTACGGCAGTATCCAACTGTAAAGTATCTTCTGCCGGAAAATTCATTTTCTGTTTCAATGTCAGCAAGGCTGTTTCATACAAGTTCTTCTGATGGGTGAGGTTGTAACTGTCCGTAGCCTGCTGGGCTTCCATTTGGGCTACATCCGACAAGCCTTTCAAGCCTAATTCCTCCTGACGGCATGTTTTGTACAGCAGCGAATCACTTTCCTGCAATTTCTTGCGGGCCAGTCGCAAAGTGCCGTAGCAATACAGAGCATCGATATAAGCCTGAAAAGTCTCTAACGCTGTATTATCTTTAGCTTCCTGCCAGGCAGCTTTTCCCATCAGCCAGGCAGCCTTTGCCCGACGCACCTCGTTCACCAGTCCCCCGCCACGGAAAATCGGCATGGAAGCTTCCATGGAATAACCGTTGTTGAAAGTAGACAAGGTGTTGTAGGTATTGGTTTCCGGATCGACTGAACGACCGAAATTATATTGTACGCTGGTACCGGCGGTTACCCCGGGTAAGAAACTACCGATAGCCTTCATGCGATCCAATCTTGCATTGTCTGCTTCCAGTTCCCGCTGCCGGACGGTACGGTTGTGCTGTACGGCGTAGTTCATACAGCGGTCTACGTCCCATACCTCTTGTGCCGTAGCTTCCAGCCCCATCCAACCGGAAAAGAAGCAAATCATCATGCGTAATAGATTCTTTTTATTCATATTGTTTTCTTTTATCCGCAAAAGAGCATTCAAATACCGTGCCAAAGTTTTATTCAATTCATTTTCAATAAGATAGAATATTACATAGAATCTCAAGTGTCTAATTTTTTGACAATGAGTGTCTAATTTTTTGTCACTGTGCATATTTTTTAGACATTTTTGAGGGCTATGCCTTGAAAATTCCTATTTTTGTCGCAAAATCTCAATCACAGATGGCAAAACAAGGAACTTTACTCGTTGTAGATGACAACCGCAACATACTTACTTCTCTGCAATATCTTCTGGAAGAATATTTCCAGCAAGTAATCACCCTGAATTCTCCCGTAACCATTCCTTCCCTACTACAACGGGAAGCGATTGATGTGGTGCTGCTGGACATGAACTTTTCTTCCGGCATCAACAGCGGGAATGAGGGACTTTACTGGTTGCGCGAAATCAAACGGCTGCGTCCGCAGATTCAAGTGGTATTGTTCACTGCCTATGCCGACATCAACTTAGCGGTAACAGGGCTGAAGGATGGAGCGACCGACTTCATTGTAAAGCCTTGGGACAATGCCAAACTGGTGCAGACTCTGCAAGAAGCCTATGCCAAAGCCCGAGGAAACGAGAAGAAAGGAAAGCAGGCCTCACAACCGACGGAAAAATCGAGTATGTACTGGGGAAATTCCTCCGTCATCCGTCCGCTACGACTGTTGGTTGAGAAGGTCAGCACGACCGATGCCAATATCCTGATTACCGGAGAAAACGGTACGGGAAAAGATATGCTGGCACGAGAAATTCACCGGCTGTCTCCCCACCGCAACGGTCCGATGGTGGCCGTCGATATGGGAGCCATTACCGAATCACTGTTTGAAAGCGAATTATTCGGTCATGTAAAAGGTTCGTTTACCGATGCCCACACCGACCGGGTAGGACGTTTTGAAGCAGCCGATGGCGGAACCTTGTTTCTCGATGAGATTGCCAACCTGCCCTATCACCTGCAAGCCAAACTGTTGACGGTGATTCAGAAGCGTTATTTTATCAAGGTGGGAAGCAATACTCCCCAGCCGACCAATATCCGGCTGATTTGTGCCACGAACCGCAACCTAGATGAAATGGTACACAATGGAGAGTTTCGTGAAGACCTGCTGTATCGCATCAATACCATTCATTTACACATTCCGGCTCTCCGAGAACGGAAAGAAGACATCCTTCCTCTGGCACAGCGTTTCTTAGAACAATATAATCAGCAATACCTGCGCACACTGACCGGATTCAGTGCCGATGCAGAACAGCGTCTGCTGAATTATCCCTGGTATGGAAATATCCGTGAGCTACAACATACCATTGAAAAGGCAGTTATCCTTTCAGAAGGAAATCTGTTGAAAGCCGAAAACCTGCAACTGACAGAAATTTCGGGACAAGATACTCCAAGCATACACGAAGAGAATAAAGAAGACACTCCGCTGCAAACCTTGGACGAGATGGAGAAAAATCTCGTCAAGAAAGCCATCGAACAATGCGATGGTAATTTGTCACAGGCAGCGGCACAATTGGGCATTACGCGACAGACACTTTACAACAAGATGAAACGTCATGGCATCTAAATGGTTATCTTCTCCACTGGCACGGATCGCATTCCTCACAGGAGGTACCGTACTGCTGACGCTCGGTATCAACCAAGATGAGAATGAATGGATCTGGATAGGAGGTTTTCTGATTGCCTTAGCCATCTATCTGTTTTATTCCAGCCAGAAACAGTTGCGCGAAAAAAGCTGGCTGATGCTGGAAGCTATCCGCAACAGGGATTATTCTTTCCGCCTTCCTAGGCATGGCTTCATCGGAGGAGAACGTATTTTGCAAAATGCACTCAACGAGTTCGGTGCCATGATGGGCGAACAGAAACAATTAATGGAACAACGGGAACGGTTTTATGAACAGGTTCTCTCAGGCATCAGTTCCGGCATCATCGTGCTGGACGAACAAAACAAAATCATACAAACCAATCCGGCTGCCACAAGGCTGTTAGGACTTCCGGCCCTCGGTACCCTGCAACAACTGAAACGTTATGGAAATGATATACCTGAATTACTCATCTCGCTTCCTGCAGGTGAACGGTGTAACCTGCAATATGCTACTTCCAAAGGGGAAATCCAACTGTTAGTGCGTGCCTCTATTATGGAATTAGGAGGAAATACGGTAAAGATTCTTACCCTGAATGATATTCGTAACGAAATGGACACAAAAGAGCTTGAATCGTGGATAAAACTGACCAGGGTACTGACACACGAAATCATGAACTCCATCGCTCCGATTTCTTCTCTAAGCGAAACTTTCCTGCTACGAAAAGATGTAATTGATAGTCCGATTTACGAAGGTATCCGTGCCATTCATGAAACCTCTACCGGACTTATTTCCTTTGTAGACAGTTACCGGAAGTTTTCTGCGCTTCAGAAACCTTCACCAGAGCCGTTCTATCTGAAAGAACTCCTTCTTCAGGTAAAAAGCATCCATTTAATCCCCTCGCACATTCAGTTGACACTCCAGATTGAGCCGGACGACCTGATGCTGTATGCCGACCCTAACCTGATTCGCCAGGTACTTATCAATCTTCTCAAGAATGCCACACAAGCTATTGGAGAAAATAAAGGAAAAATCCACATACGAGCCTATTCCACCAAGGAAGAACATATCTTAGTCTATGTCAGCAACGACGGTCCTGCCATCCCTGAAAAGGAAGCAGAAGAAATCTTTGTACCGTTCTTTACCACTAAAAAAGAAGGTAGCGGAATCGGTCTCTCTCTTTCCCGACAGATTATGAAGCTTTCTAATGGCAGTATCAGCCTGTTAAAAGCAGAAACCAACGGATGGAATACCACCTTCGTTTTGGAATTCTTTTAAACAAAAAGAAGCCCCGAATTACGTTTATTCAGGGCTTCTCTAGTAAAATTGAATCATAACAACTAACGGTATTTTTAAACCATCGCTAAGTCGGAAGAATCCGACTCACGTTTTCTCAAAAGCATTTTCAAACCTTCCAATAAATTCCGACATCCATCATTCATCTCCTCATTGCCATTCCTATAACCAAAATCCACATCACATGAAGGCATATCGGCTTTAGATTTACGTTTGCAGATATCTGCAAACAAATGAATCTTATGCCAATTACGATAATCCATAAAGCGAGTCAGCAAATCTTTCTGCCACGGCTCCATTACCACTACGAAGTCGGCTTCATCGCGTAAAGCTTCGTTCATGCTCCGTTCCAACTTTCTCCCTCCCGGAGAACCAAATTCTGTCATCTCAGCTGTTACCACCTCCACATCGGTCATGTCAGCTTCGGTGAGTTTCTTCTTGAAAAGAGACTCCATTGAGAACAGCTTTCCGACACGTTCCAGACCGACTAATAGCACTTTCATAAAATCAAATTTTAAAAGTTAATAAAAAGAAGGTACTGAAAATCCTTTCTCGAATTAAATGTAACAATTTAATTCGGTCAGACAAACGAATAACAGAATATTAGCAGAAAATACACATTAATTATGATTTGATATACTTAAAATGCAAATCATAATTAATTATCATCTACAAACGGCTTCCTTGAATGATATCAATCAAAATCGGACGCATTCCTCCGACAAAACATTCTACTGCAATCACCATCAGAATCAATCCCATCAGACGCATCATCACATTATTACCCGTTTCCCCAATAATGCGAACCAGTTTCGTAGATAAACGTAAAATAATATAAGTAAGTATATACACCAAAGCTATCACGGAAACAAGGGTAACTTTCAAACTCCATGTACGCGCATCATCCATCATGATAATACCATTGGCAATAGCGCCCGGTCCACACAACATCGGAATGGAGAGCGGCGTGATTGAAATATCGTTTGCATAAGCTTTAATCTCCTCGTCTTTCAACTTCGTATTGGTATAGCGTGCCTGCAACATATCATAGCCAATCTTCAGGATGATAATACCTGCTGCAATACGAAATCCATTGGTAGATATCCCGAAAAACTTAAACAAGAACTGCCCGCAAAATGTAAATGCAATCAGTATAATAAAAGAAATGATTGTAGCTCTTTTCACAATATGTTGTCGCTCTTTTTCTTCCAAACCATTCGTCATTGTCAAAAAGACCGGCATTGTACCCAAAGGGTTTGTCAACGTAAAAAAAGAGGTAAAGCACAACAGTGCATAAGGTAAGATTGTATCCATAAAATATATATTTTAAAACCTAAAACAAAGATACAATAAAATCTGAGTTATGGATACAAAAAAG
>NZ_JBBKBF010000026.1:0-48809 GCF_037892625.1 Phocaeicola sp. ICN-14070
GATGACCAGCACTTTGCGGTTCTTCTTGATACGCATTTTCTGCAGGAACACATCCATGATGATGAGTGTGACCAGCGGGAAAAGCAGCGGATCATCTTTTATACTGTCGATTTCAAAGACGACAAAGGTCTCGTCGAACAGCGAGCTGTCCATGTTCTCGTTCAGCGTCTTCTCGTGGTTGCCGCCCCGGTAGAAGTCTTTCATCATATAGCGGTAGGTCGCCAGTTCGATGTCCGTGATGCGGTTTTCCTCACAGATGTCGGGAAGCCGTTGCACCGAATATTCATAGAATGAGTTGAATGACAGATCCTTCACCTTCAGTTTCTTGCGGCGACTCTCAATCTTGTTGATGATGCCCTCTATGCGGACGGCCCGTTCCTGTTCGCTTTCCTTCTCGTGTTCCTTGCTGTTGCGCTCATCGATGAAAAGGCTCTGGCGAAGGTCTTCCCGTTGCCGGGGAGTAAAGCCTTCGAAACCGTTGAAATAGGCATCGTAGTAATCCGTGATGACATGTTCCACCAGCCGGTCTTCCGTTTGCGTGACCGTACCCTGCGCCCCTTTCCAGATGAGCAGGACCAGGTTCTTCAGGAACCCTGTCTTCTCCACGTTCATCTCTTCCCGGCGGATGCGGAAAGGGTTCATGGTGATGGGTTTTTCCTCGGTGTAGCTGATGTATTTCCCACCGAGGTATTCGCAAAGTCCCTCATAGGAGTTTCCCGTGTCCACCATCACCACATCCGTTCCCTGCTCATGCAGCTGTCTGACCACACTGTTCATGTGAAATGACTTCCCGCTGCCGGAAGGTCCGAGACAGAAGAAGTTCGAGTTGTCCGTCATTTTCTGTTTCCCCTCTTTTCCCGTGATGTCGATGGCCACAGGCACGCCCTGGCGGTCGGTATAATAGATTTTCAGCGGAGTGTCCTCGCTGTGCAGCACCCGTTCCTTGTACATCAGGCACATGGCCGCATCGGAGAGTGTCAGGAACCGGTCGTATTCCTCGCTCAGGCTGTAGCAGTTGCCCGGAAACGAACTCACGAACAGCTCCAGCTGGTTGTATGCACGCTTGCTGATGTGGATGCCCATGCGCCCGAAAGCGTTCTCCAGATGGTTGGTGCACTTCTGCAGGTCCGTTCCGGCAGGCACACCCACCACCAGGTTGAAATGCGTGTACACCAGCTGCCGACTCTCCCTGGCAATCACCTCCTGCACACGCTTGATGTCATCCACAGCCATCTTGTTGCCGGGATTCGGTATGCTCGCATGGCGGTTCTTCTTCTTGTCGAGCAGCGACAGTTCCCGCTTCTGGTTGGGCAGGAACACAATCTGGTTGTACACCACTGTCTCGGCATTCGGGATATTGTCCACTACCGATACGAGATCCACCGGCATCTCTGCATTGTTCACTTCAATGTTGGTGTAGGGGCGTATCAGTGAAGGCAGTGTGGCACAGTCCACATCCACCAGACTGTACACCTTGCAGCGTTTGTCACCCATCGACACCGTTTCCTCGTCGGCCTTGAAGTTGCTCATGGAAACCGTCCGGTCCTTGAAGTTCATGGCAAAGTAGCGGTCCACATATTCGCTCGCTTCGGTCTTGTTCAGGAACCTGGCCTGTACACCGCTGTCACGCAACTGATCGTGTACCTTGCGGACTTTCACGAGGAAGTCGCGCCATTTCCTGTTGTCGAAGGAGAACAGGCGGCTTTTCTTCGCTTCTTGCGTGATAGTCAGGTAGCAGAGGCTGTCCGTGTAGGGCCGTCCCTTGAAGTAGCGGAAGTAGGATTCCGAGAGAAACTCCCGGTTGTTCTCCGTTTCCTGCTCGAAGCGTTTCCTCACGAAGATGTCCTGTTTGTGGATGGCATATCCTTCACCCAGCGTCAGAGCCAGGGACGAAAACAGGTGCGTGAAGTCATAGAAGCCGTTGATGTCCGCCGAATACTTCTGTATCGGGTTCTCGATCTTCAATACGGCTGAATATTCGCCCGTCTTGGTGTAGAGCACACCTATGCCGTCCGTTTCCTCCACCGTAAAATAGATGTCCTGGAAGATACGCTTGCGTTTGCCTCCCGTGCCGAACGCATAGACCGATACGGCCATGCCTGCGCACAGGGCGATAAAAAATAAGATTACATATAGGGTCATTCCGATAGTCTTTAAATTAAATCAGGGCAGGTCTGCCTCGGCTGGAGGCGGACCCGCCCGCTTTCAACAATCAATCAGCCACACACACATTGCCGTGATGGTTTTTCTTCTGCTGTCAGATTTGGCGTGAACTGGCATACACATACACGCCTTGCTTTACTTTCTTGCTGTGCAGGCCTTTCCGCTGCTTGAGGATGATCAGTACGATACCTCCCGACAGGACGGCAGCCAGTATGATCAGCCCGGCTACGAAGCCGGCCAGACAGTAGGCGGCGATGAAGCCGGCAATGGCTCCTCCCGCCACACCTGCCGCCCAATAGATATAGCGGCCTTGCAGTCCCATCAGTTCCAGAGGCTGCTGCAGCCCCTTGAACAGCGGATAGTCCGGATAATATTCCTCACTGCCTTTCATCGCCTTTTTGGTTTTAGATGTCAATGCCGAAGAACATGGGCAGCGCCTGGGCAGCCGCAATCAGGAAGAGGCAGGCACCCACAATCATCATGATCTTCTTCTTCACGTCCTGTTCCTCGTTGTTCATGGCGATATACACTGATATGGCTCCGATGATGGCTACCACACCTGCAATGGCATAGCAGAGCTTGACCATGACCGGCACATATTTCACGATTTCCTCCGCTACGGTGGACAGGGCCGTCGTACCGGCCGAGTAGTCTCCGGCCGTGCTTTGGGCCATAGCCGGAATACCGCCCGCCAGGGTCAGGGCAAGCAGGACTGCCTTGTTCGATACTCTCTTGAAACTCTCTTTGGCCTTGCGGCTCATCTTTTTGATTTTCTTCAACATACTTGTCTTTGTTTTTGAGTGATACTTATTGTTTTTTTATTGCTGTTTTGACTGCTTCTTATGGTTTGTCGGTCTATATGCGATAGCCGAAGAGGGCCGGGAATACGATGGAGGCTCCGATGATGAAGAGACAGGCTCCGACCAGTGAAACGATGGATTTCACCACACCGTCTTCGCCCGTATTCATCTTGATATAGATCTGAAGTGCGGAAACAACCACAAACACGGAGGCGATAGCGTAGCAGACATACAGCACATAGAGCATCATCGTTACCACGAAGTCGTGCATCGTCGCCAGCGCATCCGCACCCCAGCTGTAGTTTACGCTGCCGCTCTTGGCCATTGCCGCAGAGGGGATCAGGCACAGCAGACACAGTATTTTTCTAGTTCTCGGCATGCTACAATCGGTCTTTTAAAGGTTTCCATTCCAGTTCCGGACGGTTGTCTGTCTTGCCTTTGGCAATCATGGCCCTGTAGAGTTCTTCGTCCGTGAATGCGTCTGACAGGTAGGGCGTGGTTTCTTCCATCTGTTCCTCCATCCGGGCCTTCAGGCGTTCCAGTTTCTCTTCCATGGCAGCTTCCCCGGTGCCGCCGGCACGCTCTGTCTCCTGTGGTGCAGGCATGACGGCGGATACGACCTCCGTTTCATACTGCTCGTCACCCACATGGAAGCCCGTGTCGCTTTCTGTTACCGTGACACTCTGTTCCTCTTCCGGGTCGCCGAGGTCAAACACCTCTTCTTTCGGTTTGTCTGTTCCCTTTTTTCCGTACAGGTCCTGTACGATGATGACCGCATAATAGATGGCATAGACTACTGTCAGGACAATGATAAAAATAAAATATGATTTCATATCGTTAATATAATATGATTGTTATATGAATATGATTCGCAAAATAAAGACGGATAATTGTAATTGTGAAAATATTGTCTATAAATCAATATGTTTTTATATAAGATTTCTCCAAAATCTTAAAATCATATTCAAAAATCATATTCTAATCAATATTTGAAGGACAAAACAAGAGAGGTCGGAAAATAAATAGAGGACAACTCTTACAAGTTGTCCTCTTTATTATGCGCACATCAATGGGTTATTCGGAGTACTCAATTTCTGAAAGCCATGCCGTTTCCTTTATCCATTGACAGATGTAATCCCGATGAACTACAGTCTTTTTCCGCGCAGGTAGTCGTTCAGGTCCTTGTAGCCGGTATAGCGGACAGACTCGTTGCAGACACGGCCGCCATACAGTCCGGCGATGGTCTCCACGGTCTTTTGCCCGGCAAGGTCATTGTCAAGGTAACAGTGGATTTGTCCGTAACCTTGCAGATGCGCCAGCGTCTTTCTGAGGTTGCCGACCGAGTTCATCACCAGGTAGTCGCAGGGTACGTCGATGCAGACAGTGTTATTCTTTATCTGCTTGAGTGACAAGTAGGACAAAAAGTCCATGAATCCCTCAAACAGGCAGATGCAACTCTGCACTTCACCGCGAAGGTGCGGTATCAGGGATACGTCTTTATTGTTGATACACCCCTTGTAGTAGGCATTGCGTACCTCGTAGCCGCCGGAGATGTTTCCGAAGGCCAGTGCGAAATAATGCCGCTGGCGCAGTTCGTAATGAATCTCCTTGCAGAACATTCGTCCGATGTCCGCATCAATCATCCTCGATTGGAGATACGAGAGCAGAGCATGATGTCGTAGAGGAATGACCATCAGGTTCTTCATGTCGGCTTCCACCGGACGAGGCGGAGCGGCAGGCAACCGAATCCTCGGCAAAGAGGCATTACCGGCAGTCCGTTCGATGTAGGCAAGTGCCTCGCTCACGCTTCCCATTCCGCAAAGGTACCTTCCCAATTCCACCAGGTCACCACCGATAGCTTCACCAAAGTCGTACCATTCATTTTCCCGGTCATTGACCTTGAACGACGGAGCGGTCTCTTTCCGCAGCGGCGAAAGATACCAGTACTGTTCCGATTTTACATACTGCGCATGGTGCCCGAGCCGGGCCAGGAAATCCACGATACGCACACTTTTTGCTTCTTCTATGTTCATGGCTGTTTCTTTTCACTTGTTTGCACAAAACCAGTTTAGTTTGGTTTATGACCCTATATAGATAGATACTAAATTAAACTGAATTATATAGGCCCGCGCCCGGCATCATTCTTCCTCGAAAAGCATGGTTTCCACAGGGGTCATGTCGTAGTAGAAAAGCTTGTCCCGCTTGACGACCAGTTTCAGGGTGTCCGTCAGGTATTGCAGCAGCTTCACCATCACGTTCCGTCCGCGCTTGAACCCGATGGTCTCGTAGGCGACCATCATAGCCTGCAGCATATTCTCGAATCCGCGGATGGGCTTGTCCCCGAATGCGGAGGAGAGGGCTTCCCGGTGCTGCTCTACGGTCAGATCCATAAATCCCGTCCGCTGTTTGGGTTTCGCGCATGGGAGGCTGTCGGACAGGTGTCCTTCTGCGAGAACCGGCAGGCCGCTCTCGTTGACCGTAAAGGCAAAGGGGTTGAACTCTTTCTCCCGGATGTGCAGCGCATGCACCTCGCTGATGTTCGGCTGTTCGCTGTTCTTGCTGATGACCAGCACGGTCTCCGCCTTGTTGCTCATCTCCGTACCTATATGCCCTCGGACATTGTTGTCCCCTTTGTTCAGATGCAGCACGCAATGGATGTGCAGGTCATATTTCGACGACCATTCCATCATCTTGTTGATGACTTCCACCGATTCGCTGGTGCTGTTGATATCGAGCATCAGGTCACGTATACCGTCGATAATGACCAGGCCATAGCCTTTCCTCTGCCGCAGGGCGTAGTCGATGACTCCAATGCGTATCGCCGGCGAATATTCACGCAGGCAGATGAAGTCAAGATTCTCGCTGTCGGTTGTCGGTGGCAGTCCGGCCAGCCGCAGGATACGTGCCAGTACGTTGTGACAGTGGAAGCGGCTCTGCTCCGTGTCCACATACAGGATTCTCTGCTTTCCTTCGGGCAGGTGTGCCCGGTAATTCAATACCTGCTTCCCGGCCAACGATGCGGCGACAATGGCTGAGACATTGAATGTCTTTTTCGATTTGGCTTTGCCGGTCGATGCGCTGAAGTTACCGAGTGTGGCGATGGTAGAGTTGTCAATCCAGATAATTTGCGGCGGCGTTTCGTAGGTATCCGTCGCACGGATCTGTGAGGCGGAGAGAATGTTTGACAAGAGACACTCCTCCGGTCCCATATCCAGACTGGGGTCAGTTCTTCTTTCGTTTTCCATAACGTCTTTGGTTAAAGAACGGTTGGGCAGCTGCCGCTTCGTCTGCCATGCGTGCCGCCTCTTCCGCTGTCGGTTCATAGTTCTGTTTGAGCCATTTGTCCAGCTCCTCCTTGGCGAAGTAGAGCATCTTGCCGCGTGGCTTGAAGTGTGGAATCTCCTTGCTGGAGGTCAGTTTGTAGAGCATGCTTTCGGATATACCGATATACATGCAGGCCTCCTGGAAGGTGAATACCCCCTTCGTGGTATAGATGTTTTTTTCCAGCAACGCGATACGTTCCAGCAGGCTTTCAACCGGATCCAGTTTCTTCAGGATGGTCTCGATGTTGGTGAGACGTTCACTCAGCTGTTCCATGAATGTCAATCTGTTGTTTTGCATACGAATGATTTTTAAAATTAGACAATGGAAGTATGTCCTCCGTTATGTAGCGCGCTAACGGAGGACAAAGGTAGGGCAGGAAAGCCATATTGCTTCAATCTGCAGATTGATAGTTGGGAAGTGTCAATGCAACTATCAACCTTTTACCTTTCACATACTTCACTTCTTGGCACTTTTTGTCATTTTGCCAGTTCATCCACGGCCTGTTGTATACCATAGGCTGCCGATGTCATCTTCTTCCGTAGAGCGGTCAGGGAAGATGAAAGGTTCGACTGGCTGACGAATCCCTTTCCGCTCTTTCGGACCAGCAACCGTCCCGTTTCCAAGGTGCTCTGCCATTCGTATCTGATAAGCGAATGTTCGAGGAGCGAATTGAACAGGATTGCCACAAGTCGGAGTTTGTTCACACGGATGCTGAACCCTTTCCGGCAGGCAAACAGGGCTTCCATATCCTCGACACGTACGTCAGAAACGCAAAACAGATGATAAGCATTGGCACAGGCCGTTATACTTATCATCTGTTTCCGGGTCAGGTTGCATTCCAGCGAAAGCGGACGCTCCCAAATCTTTTCTGGTTCACAAGGCGTGACCGGAGGTGAAAACGTGTCATACGTCTGTTTCACCTCCATACACTTCTCAAACGAGAAGTCTGTGGCGGCAAATAGCGGTTTGACAAGATGGGCACAGTCATACAGCATCCCTTTGAGGATGTGGATGTTCATTTCATGGCAGTTCCGGCACATTGCATGGTTGCAGTCGATGTACCTGTGGCTGTTCACGAAATCCTCCACGTAACGGTGATACTGCTTGCTGCCTGTGACAACATCACGGAGATACAAGGTTCTTGCTTCAGCGAGCAGGGCGTAAAGTTCTTGTGCTGCATCCTGTTCTGTCACGAAATGGTGCAGATGTTCATTCCCTCCAAAAAGAGAGAGGGCCTTTGTTGGGTCTTTTCATTTTGGATAATTTTAAAGAATTTATAATATAGTCAAGAAGGGTGTTGTCCCGGCTATCTGTCTGTTTCCCGAAAACAACACCCCAATAAGCGTCTGCTAAAATTAAACACAGATATGAGTTATTCGACAATCTCAGTCAAACAGACCGTTTGTCAGGTTCACCGCGTCATCTTTTTTCTTATTGACAATCTTGGCGTAAACCTGCGTCATTTTTACGGATGTATGACCGAGCAGCTTGGAAACGGTGTACAGATCCGCGCCCAAAGTAAGCATCATTGTGGCGAATGTATGGCGGGCGGTATGAAAGGTAAAATGCTTGGTAATCCCGGCTTTGACGGCCCACGGCTTGAGACATACATTGATGTGAGCCGGCAAATGGAACACAAAATCGTTACCTGTCTTGTTACCTTGTTCAGGCATCCACTTCAAAGCTTCGTTGGAGAGGGGGAGGTAAATCGGCTCCTTCGTCTTCTGCATGCTTACCGACAGACGATATTGTCCGTTGTCAAGAAAAACGTCTTTCCATTTCAATCCTACGATATCACTGATTCGCAGTCCGCAGAAGCAGGAGAACAGATAGGCTCTCTTGACTTCCTCGTTCTGTATCGGAGTGGCAATCAATGCCCGTACCTCTTCGATGGTCATATATGAACGTACGCTTTCCGGCATCTTGGGCTTTTCCGACTTGTCCATTTCGTTGAACGGATTCCGCAGCATGCGTTTGGCACGCACAGCTGCATTCAGGGCACCGTTTAGAATCTGGTAATAGGTGTTACGGGTAGAAGCCGCTATCAGTTTCCCTCTGTAACGGTAGGTTGTCAGCATGAAGTCAATGTATCCCTGGCAGAAAGACAAGTCAACCCGATCCAAGGTATATCGGTCTCCGGCATACTCATGCAGGATGCGGATAACAGACTTTATGTGGTCTATACCTTTTTTTCCTCGCTTTTTCTGATTCTCCCTGTAGGTGTTCATCCAGTCCAGCAGATAAACCTTCTCCACGTGGTTCACGATCCCGGCTTCACCGCTGGTCAGCTCGATGATACGTTTTGACTTGATGGCATTGGCGGCAGCCATTGTAATCTCGTTCTGATGCCGGGCATTGCTGTCCGTTTCCGGAACAAGGTACATCTTCAAGTACTCGTATGACCTTTTACCGTTCCGGTATATATCCAGATACAAACTCTTGCAGCCGTCAGTCAAATCTTTTGTCCGAAGGCGGATAGGTTCCTTTACTTTTTTAGGCTTCTTTACTCGTGGCATAACTGTGTCCTTTCATTTGTTGTTTTCCTATCGCAAATATACAAATAAAAACCGAAACCAAGAAACAAACAAGAAACAAAAATGTACCTAAAAACAACAAAAGTAATGAAAGTACAGAAAACAACTGAAAACTCAAATATCTATTTAAACCATTGATATAAAGCCTATTTATATATATTTATTTGGATTTTATTTTCAATCAATACGAGTATGGTTCTTTATTGAGAAATAAGGAACGTAGGCGACTATAGCCAGTGGGTGGGACACACGGACACGCATCCGCTGATCAGCGTCATCGACTATGCAGAAGTGTCTCCCGTGCGCCATTGCCTGAACAACTATAGCGTGTATGGCATCTTCTTTCACGACGAGGCGAACATCGACCTGGCCTATGGTTGCGGCAAATACGACTACAAGGAAGGAACCGTCATTTGTGTGGCTCCCGGACAGATAGGAGGAAAGGAAGATAACGGCGAGGTGGTCAACCTGACGGGATGGGCCTTGCTCTTCCATCCCGATTTGTTGCAGGGCACGGCACTGGAGAAGCACATCAGGGAGTATTCATTTTTTGACTACCGCGTGAATGAAGCCCTGCACATGACCAACGAGGAGCACGACATCCTCGTGTCGCTGATGCGCCAGATAAAAGATGAGCTACAGAAAAAGCACGATGCGCTTCAGGATGCCATCCTCGTGGGCTACATCGAGCTGATGCTGAACTTCTGCCAGCGTTTCTACAACCGCCAGTTCATCACCCGCAAGCTGGTCAATTCGGACATGCTCATGAAGTTCGACCAGCTCCTGTGTGATTACTACGAAGAGAAAATCCAGCTTACCTCGGGCATGCCCACAGAGACATTTCTGTGAGGCTCAAATATCGTTTCTGAAAAGTTCAAATGCACGAAGGGGCACCCAATGCCGTGGGCGGAATACCGTAGCGTTTCTTGAAGGCCGTAGAGAAGTGCGAGGGGTTCTTGAAGCCCACCTCCGCATAGACGTCGACCACCTTCCGCCGTTCTTCCTTCAGCAGGTGATAGGCCACTTCCAGGCGCTTGCGCATCAGCCATTTCTCGGGTGTCAGCTCGCTCACCTTCTTGAAGTCGCGCTTGAAGGTGGCCAGGCTACGTCCCGTGTAATGCGCCAGCTCCTCTAAGGTGAACTCGTACATATAGTTCTCGTTCATGAAGTCAAGAATGTCCATCTTCCACGGTGTGCTGAAGTCGAACAACGCGGTCATGAAGCGCTTGTCGGTATGAAGCAGGGCCAGCAATCCTTCCTGCAACTTCAGTTGCATCACGTCGTCCTGCGGTTTCACTTCCGGATTGAAGTAAGGAGTCATCGAAGCAAACAGGCTCTCAATCTCAGCCGAAGGAGGGAGTTTCATCACGCTGGGCACGAACTTCTCCACGGGTTCTGCCTTGTCCGTGTGGCGGGCATACTTTCCGTACATCTCCCGAAGGAAGGAACGGGTAAAGCACATATAAATCCCGCAATACTGCTCCCCGCCCGAGGCTTTCTTGTACATGGTCACACGATGGTCGCGCGGAATGAACACACACTCTCCTTTTCCCACGTATATCTGCCGGTGCCCGTCGTCGAGCACCATCTCGCCCGACAAGACATAGTTCATGGCGTATTCTCTGGAACGGTGCACGCACGCATTAGCATCATCATAAAAAAAGCTGAAGAACACATTCTGGTAATTGAATATGACTTTCATGGGGTTATGGCGTGAGGTTGTAGGTTCTGCTGTCATCTTATTTTTTAGTTTTAGCGATACAGAGATTCTCTTTCTAGTAGAGTTCCATGCACGTAATAAATGAACTCTATCCCTAATGGGAAAAATCGAATATATCGCAAAGATACGAATAAAAAGCTAATCCCGTTGCTTTCATCCTACTATTCAACGGATTAAGAGATATGATTTTCTCAATCTATTATAGTTTCCGGCACATTTCTAAAGCCAAAAATCTATCCTCAAAAACACAAGTGCATTTGAAAACAAACGCAAAGGCGTTTAAAGAAAAACTCCTTTGCGTTTTGAGCAAAACGTCAAGGCGTTTCATCCAAAACACAAAGGAGTCTTTTCAGGGTATCAAAAGTCTACAAACCACTCGTCTCAGACGGGTAGTCTGTACACCTTATTATATATTAGTAACCCAGTTCTTTTTCAAGAGCGTTGTATTTTTCCTTGTCAAGCTTCCAGTAGATGTTCAGCAAGTACTGGCCCCACAACTGACGGTTGTCTGGTTTAGCTTCTTTTGCTTTTTCATAGAAAGGAAGTGCTTTTTCGTACAGTTCCTTAATCTTAGCTTCGTTAGCTGCATACTTCGGATCGTCCATAGAAAGCTTAGAGTTTTCTTCTACAATTTCCTGAGCCGGGAAGAATGAGCAGTCACCAATCTTAGAATAAGCTTCAGCTACGAAATCCTTACCTTCTGCAATAATCTGGTTGAATGTAGCGATCGCACCTTCGTAGTCTTTCTTTTCATACTGAAGTACACCCTTCACGTACATGAAGTACGGAGTAGAATTCTTAGCCAATACGGCATCCATCTGAGCCAGACCTTCGTCAATCTTACCTTTCTGAATGTAATAGTCCATCAGGTTACCGATGAAGTATTCCTGTGACGGGAATTTTTCTACACCTTCCTGGATAGTAGTCAACCATTTTGCCGAATCAGGAGTTTCACCTTTTCCGTAAGCTTCTGCCAAGCACATCAGTGAACGGTAACCTTCTTCTTTGTGTTCCTTACCGATAGTAGCGTATTTAATTACGGCTGCATTGTCTTTCAATGAATTAGCGGCAAGAGCAGCATAGTTGGCAATCAACGGAGTCAGCGTGTCGTTCTTCACAGCATCTTCGTCAGCGAACAACGGGTTCTGCGGAGCGTCTACATACAGACCGAAGAATTTCAATGCGTTGGCATAGTTACCTGCATTGTAAGCGTCAGAACCGGCGTTAGTCAACTGAGGACGTACAGTAACCAGAGCCTTAGCCAGTTTCTTTCTCAGTTTCGGTTTTTTCAGTTCACCGCTCTTTACCTTAGCCTGTTCTACTTCGTCACACTTTGTGTAATATTCGAACATTTTAGCCAAGCTGTTATACAATTTAGCGGTATCAGCCTGACCACCCGGCAAATACAATTTCATGTTTTCATCGTCATAGATAGACTTCTGGAAATCACCAGCCAGCTTCCATGTTTCAGGATCATTGGCAGTAGAAGGATCTGTCAAAGCAGGTTCGATGATTTGTGCTGCCTTCACAGGATCGCTCTTGGCAGATTTAGCCTCCTTTACCACGCTTTCCTGAGCAGAAACAGCGCATGCGGTAAAGAACAAAGCAGCTGAGAATAATACTTTTTTCATAAGGTTTAAATTTAGTAATACAAATATTCAAGTTAGTTTTTGTCCGGATTATTCATTCGGTTCGTCCGTAGCGGGCTGAATGGTTTCTCCGTCGGCGGGCTGGATGTCCGTTGCCGGAGTTGCTTCGTCCTGCACTTCCTCTTCTTCGTTTTCAGAAGCTACCTTACATACGGAACCAATCTGGTCGTTGCGCTTTTCAAGGTCAATCAGGCGCACACCCTGTGTAGCACGTCCCATGATGCGCACATCGGCTACCTTCAAACGGATAGTGATACCCGACTTGTTGATAATCATCAGGTCGTTTTCATCGGTTACAGACTTGATAGCTACCAAGCTTCCGGTCTTATCCGTAATGTTCAGTGTCTTCACACCCTTTCCACCACGGTTAGTCTTACGGTAGTCTTCAATGTCCGAACGCTTACCGTAACCGTTTTCAGATACCACCATGATGGTTTCTGTTTCAGGGTCTTTGATACAAATCATTCCGATTACTTCATCCTGACCGTCCTCATCGAGTGTGATACCGCGTACACCGGTAGCCGTACGTCCCATTTCACGCACCGCGCTTTCATGGAAACGGATGGCACGACCGTTACGGTTGGCAATCACGATTTCATTGTTTCCGTTGGTCATACGTACTTCAATCACACGATCGTCTTCGCGGATGGTGATGGCGTTCACACCATTCTGACGCGGACGAGAATACTGTTCGAGCAACGTCTTCTTGATGACACCGTTCTTCGTACAGAAGAGTACATAGTGACTATTGATGAATTCCGTGTCGTTCAGATTCTTCACACGCAGGTAAGCCGTTACCACATCGTCTGCCTCAATGTTCAGCAGGTTCTGGATGGCACGTCCCTTCGAAGTCTTGTTGCCTTCCGGAATTTCATATACCTTGAGCCAGTAGCACTTACCCTTCTGCGTGAAGAACAGAAGCGTGTTGTGCATAGTAGCCGGATAGATATGTTCGATGAAGTCTTCATTACGGGTTTCACTTCCCTTCGAGCCTACGCCGCCACGGTTCTGCGCACGGAACTCAGAAAGCGGTGTACGCTTAATGTATCCCATGTGCGAAATAGTGATGACCATTTCGTCATCGGCATAGAAATCTTCCGGATTGAACTCTTCCGAAGCATATACGATTTCCGAACGACGGTTGTCGCCGTATTTTTCTTTCACTTCAAGCAACTCGTCCTTGATGACCTTCTTGCAAAGTTCCTCGTTGCTCAGAATTTCTTCGAAGTAAGCGATTTGCTTCATCAGGTCTTCGTATTCGGCATGGAGCTGATCCTGCATCAGTCCGGTGAGCTGGCGCAAGCGCATTTCTACGATAGCACGTGCCTGGATTTCGCTCAGGTTGAAGCGGGCCATCAAGTTCGTGATAGCTTCGTTTGGAGTCTTGGCGGCACGGATAATGCGGATTACCTCGTCAATGTTGTCTGAAGCGATAATCAATCCTTCCAGGATGTGCGCACGTTCCTTGGCCTTGCGCAAGTCGTAACGTGTACGACGGATTACCACCTCGTGACGGTGTTCCACGAAATATTTGATCAGTTCCTTCAGGTTGAGCAGACGCGGACGGCCATGAACCAGGGCCACGTTGTTCACGCCGAAAGAAGTCTGAAGCATGGTCATCTTGTAAAGCTTGTTGAGCACTACGCTGGCGTTGGCGTCACGCTTGATGTCGATGACGATACGCATACCTTCGCGGTCGGTTTCGTCGTTCACATTTGAAATGCCTTCGATTTTCTTGTCGTTTGACAAATCAGCAATGCTCTTGATCAACTCAGCCTTGTTCACACCGTACGGAATCTCAGTCACAACAATCTTGTCGTGTGTAGGATGCGATTCGATTTCGGCCTTGGCACGCATTACCACACGTCCGCGTCCGGTTTCGTAGGCATCGCGCACACCGCTGATACCATAAATATATCCTCCGGTCGGGAAGTCAGGCGCCTTAATGTACTGCATCAAGCCGTCTACGTCGATTTCATTGTTATCGATGTATGCCACGCAAGCGTCAATGACTTCACGCAGGTTGTGTGTAGGCATATTGGTAGCCATACCTACGGCGATACCCGAAGCACCGTTCACCAGCAGGTTCGGGATGCGGGTCGGCATAACGGTAGGTTCCTGCAACGTATCGTCAAAGTTGTTGGTAAAGTCTACGGTCTCCTTGTAAAGGTCCTGCATCATCTCCTCACCAATCTTCTTCAGACGAGCCTCCGTATATCGCATGGCGGCAGCACTATCTCCGTCGATAGAACCGAAGTTACCCTGACCGTCGACCAGCGGATAACGCATCGCCCAGTCCTGTGCCATACGCACCAGGGCACCATATACAGACAAGTCGCCGTGAGGGTGATACTTACCCAATACTTCACCTACGATTCTGGCTGCTTTTTTATACGGTTTGTCGGATGTATTTCCCAGTTCCATCATTCCGTAAAGGATACGGCGGTGAACGGGCTTGAATCCGTCTCTTACATCAGGGAGGGCGCGTGCCACGATTACTGACATGGAGTAATCAATGTACGACGACTTCATTTCCTCTTCGATGTTGATTTTTATAATTCTGTCTTGTTCTTGCATTTAATACATTATTAATTATACTTCCTTTCAAGGCTTGTGAAAAACCATGCTAAAGTACGACTTTTAGCGGATATACAAAAACTTTTCCACCAAAAAATACGTATAAGACTGCATTTGGAGATACTTACAGGAAATGTGGCACGCATTTTGTTAAATAGAAAGAAAGACTTGATGAAGAGTCTTTATAATAATGTATATTTGCAAGCCTATTTTGAATATAAACGATTGGAGAAGATATGAATTTGATGAGCAACGAATTTACACAACAAGTGTCCGATATCGTCGTTTACGGGAAAGAGGAGGCCAACCGCCTTCAGAACGACCATATCGAACCGGAACATCTGCTATTGGGCATCTTGCGCGATGGAGAGTGTAAAGCCGCCGAAATATTGAAATCGTTCTACCTGGACTTGAAAGGTATCAAGAACGAACTGGAAATACAATTACGGGAGAAATCCATACAGGAAAACTATTCACAAGACATCACATTCAGCGAGGAGGCATCCAAGATACTGACACTAAGCAAGCTGGAAGCCAAGCTGATGAATAACGAGAAAGTAGACACCCCTCATATTTTATTAGCCATTATGAGAGACAACCAGAATAACGCATATAAGATATTGGATAAGAACGACGTAACTTACGAAAAAATAATAGACCGTCTGAAGCAGGAGGAAGTTCCTTTTGACGGACTGGATTTCAATGACGACGAAGAAGAGGAAGGTATCGGACGCCGCGGAAACGCAGACAAGAGCAACGATGGCTTCGGCTCTTCCGCTAACCGCCAGACCACGCAGACCGAACAGAAACAAGCAGAGGGAGGCACCCCCTACCTCGACAATTACGGCATCGACCTGACCAAGGCAGCCGAAGGTGGAAAACTCGACCCCGTGGTAGGCCGTGAGAAAGAAATTGAGCGTATCGCACAGATTCTGAGCCGCCGCAAGAAGAACAATCCGATTCTGATTGGTGAGCCGGGCGTGGGAAAATCGGCCATCGCCGAAGGTCTGGCACTCCACATCGTGGAGAAGCGAGTTTCGCGTGCCTTGTTCGGCAAGCGCATCGTTTCGCTCGACATGACGGCGGTAGTAGCTGGAACCAAATATCGAGGACAATTTGAAGAACGCATTCGTGCCATTCTGACAGAAGTAAAGAAACATCCTGATGTCATTCTGTTCATTGATGAGATACATACCATCGTGGGAGCCGGCTCGGCAGCTGGTTCCATGGATGCGGCCAACATGTTGAAGCCGGCACTGGCACGTGGAGAAATCCAATGCATCGGAGCCACCACCCTCGATGAGTACCGCAAGAATATCGAAAAAGACGGGGCACTGGAACGCCGCTTCCAAAAGGTGCTGGTGGAACCGACCTCACCGGAAGAGACTTTGCAGATTCTCCGGAACATCAAGGATAAATACGAGGAGCATCATAACGTGACTTACACGGACGAGGCGCTGGAGGCTTGCGTACGCCTGACCGACCGTTATGTGACCGACCGCTACTTCCCCGACAAGGCCATCGATGCCATGGACGAAGCGGGTTCTCGCATCCACCTCACCCACATCTCCGTACCTCGGGAAATTGAGGAGCAGGAACGATTGATTGAGGAAGCGCAACAGCATAAGAATGAAGCTATTCGTTTGCAGAACTTCGAGTTGGCCGCCAGTTTCCGTGACCGTGAGAACCAGTACACGGAACAATTGGAACGTCTGAAAAATGAATGGAAAGAGAAGTTGAAGGACAACCGGGAAACGGTGGATGCACCGCAGATAGAAGAAGTGGTTTCCATGATTTCGGGTGTGCCCGTGCAACGCATGGCGCAAGCGGAAGGCGTACGGTTGAAGGGGATGAAACAGGCATTGCTCTCGAAGGTCATCGGACAAGACAAAGCGGTAGAGACACTGGTAAGAAGTATCCAGCGGAGCCGTGTAGGACTGAAGGACCCGAACAAGCCTATCGGTACGTTCCTTTTCTTAGGACCGACAGGTGTAGGAAAGACGCACCTGGCAAAAGAGCTGGCCAAGAACATGTTCGGCACTACCGATGCCATTATCCGTATCGACATGAGCGAATACATGGAGAAATTCACCGTGTCACGTCTGGTTGGAGCTCCTCCGGGATACGTGGGCTACGAAGAAGGCGGACAACTGACAGAGAAGGTGCGCCGTCATCCCTACTCTATCGTACTGCTGGATGAAATCGAGAAGGCTCATTCCGACGTGTTCAACATGTTGTTGCAGGTGATGGACGAGGGCCGGTTGACGGATAGCCTGGGACGGACCGTGGATTTCAAGAATACCATTATCATCATGACGTCCAACATCGGTACGCGCCAGCTGAAGGAATTCGGCAAGGGCATCGGCTTCACGGCACAGACCGGAGAAAACGAAAAAGAGCATGCCAACAGCGTGATTCGCAAGGCCTTGAACAAATCGTTTGCTCCTGAGTTCATCAACCGTCTGGATGAAATCGTGACCTTCGACCAGCTGGATATTGCTTCACTGGAGAAAATCATCGACATCGAGCTGGCGGGACTCTACAAGCGTATCGAAGGTTGTGGTTACCATCTCCTGCTCGACCAAGAAGCTAAGCGTTTCGTGGCAGAAAAGGGCTACGACGTACAGTTCGGTGCCCGCCCGTTGAAACGTTCTATCCAGAACCATCTGGAAGACGGACTAGTAGAGCTGATTATCAACGAAGAACCGCAGGCGGGCGATACCTTGCATGTGTACATGAACGTCCAAGGTGACGGAGTGGAAGTGAAAGTAGAAAAAGCATAACGGAATTCTGACAGAATTTCGGCATACAGACAAAATGTCAGGTACAAACGTATCTGGCATTTTTTTTGTGTAAGGACTGGAAAAAATTTTATTCGAACAATCATAAAAAACAAAGAGATATGCAAAAAGGTAATATCGGGGTTACAACAGAAAACATATTCCCCATCATAAAGAAGTTCTTGTATAGCGACCATGAAATTTTCCTCCGTGAATTGGTTTCCAATGCGGTGGATGCAACTCAGAAATTGAAGACGCTGGCCGCTACGGGCGATTTTAAAGGTGAGCTGGGCGATTTGACGGTACGTGTAAAGGTGGACAAGGAAAACGGTACCATCACCATCAGCGACCGTGGTCTAGGTATGACGGCCGAAGAAATCGACAAGTACATCAACCAGATTGCCTTCTCAGGAGCAAATGACTTCCTGGAAAAATACAAGGACGATGCCAATGCCATCATCGGTCACTTCGGTCTGGGATTCTACTCAGCCTTCATGGTAGCTAAGACAGTAGACATCGTAACTCTTTCTTATAAGGAAGGTGCCAAGGCCGTGAAATGGAGCTGTGATGGAAGTCCTGAGTTTACCCTTGAAGAAACAGAACGTAGCGACCGTGGAACCGACATCATCCTGCACGTGGATGAAGATTGCAAGGAATTCCTGGAAGAATCTCGCTTGCAAGGCTTGCTCACCAAGTATTGTCACTTCCTGGCCGTACCGGTAGCCTTTGGCAAAAAGAAAGAATGGAAAGACGGCAAGCAGGTAGAAACGGAAGAAGACAACCTGATTAACGACACTTGTCCTATCTGGACCAAGAAACCGTCGGACCTGAAGGAAGAGGATTACAAGAAATTCTACCGCGACCTGTATCCGATGGCCGACGAACCGTTGTTCTGGATTCACCTGAATGTAGACTATCCGTTCAACCTGACCGGTGTGCTCTACTTCCCGAAAATCAAGAGCAACATCGATTTGCAACGTAACAAGATTCAGTTGTATTGCAATCAGGTATACGTGACCGACTCAGTAGAAGGTATCGTACCCGACTTCCTGACCCTGCTTCACGGTGTCATCGATTCTCCGGACATTCCGTTGAACGTATCTCGTTCTTACTTGCAGAGCGATTCGAACGTGAAGAAGATTTCTACTTACATCACGAAGAAGGTATCCGACCGCTTACAATCTATCTTCAAGAACGACCGTAAGGAATTTGAAGAGAAATGGGACGACCTGAAGATTTTCATCAACTACGGCATGCTGACTCAGGAAGATTTCTATGAAAAGGCTTCCAAGTTTGCTTTGTTCAAGGATACAGACAACAAGTATTACACCCTCGAAGAATACCAGACATTGATTAAGGATAATCAGACCGACAAGAACGGTAGCCTGATTTACCTCTACGCCAACAACCTGGACGAACAGTACACTTACATCGATGCGGCCAAGAACAAAGGCTACAACGTATTGCTCATGGACGGCCAGCTGGACGTACCGATGATCAACATGCTGGAACAGAAGTTCGAAAAGAGTCACTTCACCCGTGTGGATAGCGACATCGTAGACCGCCTGATTGTGAAGGAAGACCAAAAGGGCGAAGAACTTCCTCACGACAAGCAGGAAGTGCTCAGTTCTCTGTTCAAGGGACAGATGCCGAAGGTAAAGAAAACGGAATTCCACGTAGAAGCACACGCACTGGGCGAAAACAATGCGCCGATTGTCATCACACAGGCCGAATACATGCGCCGTATGAAAGACATGGCCAGCATCCAGCCGGGTATGAGTTTCTATGGTGAAATGCCCGACATGTTCAATCTGGTATTAAACAGCGACCACCGCCTGATTAAGCAGGTATTGAGCGATGCCGAAACGGCTTGTGCGGAAAAACTCGTACCGGTAGAGTCTGAAATCGCCATGCTGACACTCCGTCGTAACGAGCTCCAGAAAGCGCAGGAAGGAAAGAAGGATGAAGAAATCCCGACTGCCGAAAAAGACGAACTGAACGATGTAGAAAAGAAGATTGAAGCGCAAAAGACTGAAAAGGAAAACATTCTGAACGGTTATGCCACCGGCAACAAAGTGGTTCACCAGCTTATCGACCTGGCCTTGTTGCAAAACAACATGCTGAAGGGTGAAGCCCTGACCAACTTTGTAAAACGAAGTGTGGAAATGATCTGATTTTCCCCTGTAAAATAAGGAAAGCCATTCTTGCAGGTATGCAGGAATGGCTTTTTTTGTGCTTTTTATGCCCGTGGATAGAAGATAATTTGTACTTTTGCCCAGAAACACGCAAGCAAACAACCATGGGAAACAAAACCGAATTGATATTAATCCGCATCAGCGGAGTGGACCGACCGGGACTGACCGCATCGGTAACTGCCATCTTGTCTAAATATCAGGTAGACATTATGGACATCGGACAAGCTGACATTCACAGCACCTTGTCACTGGGTATTCTTTTCAAATGTTCCGACCAGGATTCCGGAAATATCATGAAGGAATTGCTTTTCAAGGCTTCTGACTTGGGTATCAATATCCGCTTCTATCCTATCAGCGATGAAGAGTATGAAACGTGGGTCAACCTGCAAGGAAAGAACCGCTACATTCTGACGCTATTGGGCAGAAAACTTACGGCACAACAGATTGCCGGTGCTACCAAGCTTTTAGCAGAGCAACAACTGAACATCGACGGTATCCGGCGTCTGACCGGACGTATTCCCCTGGACGAGAAAAAGGCAAACGTGAGAGCCTGCATCGAATTTTCGGTGAGGGGTACTCCCAAAGACCGTGAAGAGCTACAAAGCCAGCTCATGCAGCTCAGTGCTTCACTGGGCATGGACTTCTCGTTCCAGCAAGACAATATGTACCGCCGTATGCGCCGTCTGATTTGCTTTGATATGGATTCCACGCTTATTGAAACAGAGGTCATCGACGAACTGGCCATACGGGCCGGTGTGGGCGATCAGGTGAAAGCCATCACAGAAAGAGCTATGCACGGCGAAATCGACTTCTGCGAAAGTTTCAAGGAACGGGTGGCCCTGCTCAAGGGACTGGATGAGAGCGTGATGCGCGACATTGCCGAACATCTCCCGATTACCGAAGGAGTGGAACGCCTGATGTTCGTCCTCAAGCGCTACGGATACAAGATTGCTATCCTGTCGGGAGGTTTCACCTATTTCGGCAACTACCTGAAAGAGAAATTCGGCATTGACTATGTGTATGCCAACCAGCTGGAAATCGTGGACGGCAAGCTGACCGGCCGCTATTTAGGTGACATCGTAGACGGAAAACGAAAGGCTGAACTGCTTCGTCTGCTGGCACAGGTAGAAAACGTGGACATCGCACAGACGATTGCCGTGGGCGATGGAGCCAACGACCTGCCCATGCTTTCTACGGCAGGACTGGGAATCGCCTTCCATGCCAAACCGAAGGTGGTGGCCAATGCGCAACAGGCCATCAATACCATCGGACTGGATGGCGTGTTGTATTTCTTAGGATTCAAGGATTCCTATCTGGACGAACGCGGCAAATTATAATGACAAGATAACATTACTATATGAAGTTTTCGGAACTGAACTTAGAAGATAGCGTCCTCGATGCCTTGGACGCAATGAATTTCCAGGAATGTACGCCCGTACAGGAACACACCATCCCTGTCATCCTGGAAGGAAAAGACCTGATTGGCGTGGCCCAGACAGGTACGGGAAAAACGGCGGCCTACCTGCTTCCGGTGTTGAACCAGTTGAGCAAGGGAGGTTATCCGGAGGATGCCATCAATTGTATCATCATGTCGCCCACCCGCGAACTGGCCATGCAGATTGACCAGCAGATGGAGGGTTTCTCCTATTTCATGCCGGTGTCAAGCGTGGCGGTGTACGGAGGAAACGACGGTATCCGTTTTGAGCAGGAAAAGAAAGGGCTGACTTTGGGAGCGGATGTGGTAATCGCTACTCCGGGACGTCTGATCAGCCACTTAAGCTTAGGTTATGTAGACTTGTCGAAAGTATCTTTCTTCATCCTCGACGAAGCGGACCGCATGCTCGATATGGGATTCTCGGACGACATCATGCAGATTGTCAAATATCTTCCGAAAGAACGGCAGACCATTATGTTCTCCGCCACCATGCCGACCAAAATCCAGCAACTGGCCAAGACCATTCTTCACGACCCAGTGGAAGTGAAACTCGCCGTATCCAAGCCGGCGGAAAAAATCATTCAGGCCGCTTACATCTGCTACGAGGCACAGAAACTGGGCATCATCCAGTCGCTGTTCCAGTCCCAGCAACCGGAGCGTGTTATCATCTTCGCATCTTCCAAGCTGAAGGTAAAAGAGGTGACCAAGGCCCTGAAACGCATGAAACTGAACGTGGGCGAAATGCACTCTGACCTGGAGCAGAGCCAGCGTGAGGAAATCATGCACGAGTTCCGCAACCGCCGTATCGACATCCTGGTAGCTACCGACATCGTGGCCCGTGGAATCGACATCGACGACATCCGCCTGGTCATCAACTACGACGTACCGCATGATAGCGAGGATTACGTACACCGCATCGGACGTACGGCCCGCGCCAACAACGACGGATGCGCCATCACTTTTGTAAGTGAAACCGAGCAGACCCGTTTCAAGCAAATCGAAACATTCTTAGGAAAAGATATTTACAAACTCCCCGTACCTGAAGAACTGGGCGAAGGTCTGGTATATGCTCCCCGCACTTCCAGAAAAGAAGGAGGCAAACAGGTGAAGAATTTCTCCCGCAACAAAAAGGGCGGATGGAAAAAGAAAGGGGGAAACCATGCAAAAAAACAGGGAGAAAGAACGGTCAAGAACTGATTGCCTATCTTCCTGACAGTATAAAGCCCGTACAAGCTCTTGCATTTTCATCGAACTTGTACGGGTTTTCCTTGTCATAGATTCTTTAGCCGCTCTGAAAAAGCGACTCCCCTATCCTGTTATTAGTGGAATTAAATTGAAAAAGTTTTAACCGCATACACAATGAGGGACCTCATTGACTCCGTTTGTTTCTTATCTCCTGCCGTTTGGAGATAGAACGTATGTTGTTTTTTATTCTACAATTACAAACTTCTTTAGATTGGTCTTTATTATACCTTTTCGATAGCCTTTCCACATCTTTAGGATTTTGCCTTCCGGTGAAATCAATACGAAATGCGGGATTCCTCCGACTTTATAACGCGAAGCCAGACTTCGTCCTCCATTTTTCGGTTCATTCCATTGATAACCCGGCATCTTGTGTTCCTTCAAGAATTTGCTCCAAGATATTTTTTCATCATTGGATATTCCCACCAAGGCTAATTTATTGCCATATAGATGGACAACCTCCTCCATTTCCGGTTCAGACATGCGGCAAGGACCGCAGTAAATACTCCAGAAATCCAACAAGATGTATCGGCCTTGCAATTCTGACAAATGATGGGATTCTCCTTCAGCGTCATATAGTAAACCATCAGCCATATCATCTCCTTCTTCTACTGTTGGAGCTGGGAAAGCATATGACTCAATGAGTTTTCCTTTCTCCGTCTCCTGCCATTCAGACGGCATGCGTGCATACAACTGCTGGAAAACAGGACGAAAACTGCGCAAAGAATCCGGACTGCCGGTTGTACACCAGGCTTTTTCCAGAAACTGGTCAATCCATACTTCCGTGACCGGTGCCGTTTTCATATATTCGAAGGTCTTTCTAACGCTCCGGTAATTGAGCTTATGCCAGCGGTCCTCCCAAAGACTATCGCGTGCTTGACTCTTTTCATCCATACGCAAGTATTCGTCCGTCTCGTCTGCGATACATGCTGCGTATGACAAGGCTTCTTTTTGTTGGGGAATATTCGTAGTGATTATCCATTGATGAAGCCATTTGTCTTTTCCCTGAATATCGATCCAACCTCCTTGGTCTACCCACAAATCTAAAGTCCAATTGGGAAAGTCTTCTGCCCAACCGAAAAACTTTAAATGCTTTGGTTGTGAAATGGTGTCTTCGTATATCATTTCTCCGTTTTGCAAGGAAAAATCTGCGATTGCTTTACTAGGAGTCATTGTTGGACTAAATATATAAATAACTCCTCTAACACTGTCCGGAATGTTATTTAAACGCCAACGAATCCGGAATTTTCCTTCTAGTTCTTGAGCTTGACTAATATTTCCCATTCCAATAAGCAGGAAAAGACAGCACAACCATCGGATTAAAAAAATTGTCTTCATAAAAATCTACCCAACTTTAACAACCAAGTATCAATAATATACGCCACTATCTATTTGTCAGTTTAATTCCATCAATGTGTTCCATTTTTAATGTGAGCCCCCAAAACGCTTTTTCAGAAAGTCTGCCAGGTTATGGGTTCCAACCTGCTCCGTTGAAATACTCCCGTCTTTCTCTACCACCACATAATGAGGGATACCGTTAAACTGGAAGAGCTCTCGCATATACTTGTATTCCGTATCCGTGAGACGGAAACAAGCTTCACCTTTCAAATGCTTTTCTACATATTCCGCATAAGCTTTCTCAGGAGATTCTGCTTCGCTCGTGATGTAAACAAACTGAAATCCGGGATGATTGCGATATTGCTCGCGCAACTTTGCCGTGGCTTGTATACCCTGCCGACAAGGAGCACAAGTAGTAGCCCAGAAATCCACGAACAGCACCTTGCCCGCATAGGGTGCAATGATACGGCGGAAAATGTCGGTAGCTTTTCCTTCAGGCAGCCGATACGAAGTTTGCTTCGTTACAGGATATAACGTTTTCTGCATCTCACGGACCGTAGCTCGCAGATAAGGATGACTTACGGTCTTTTCCAGTTGACTGACAAATATTTCAGCATCCTGGGGCCGCTTCAGCACTTCAGACAAGACATAGCGCAAGTTATGCACACGGGCTATCTGCCAAAACAAAGACGAAGAGGCACCACACAGACTGTTGACGATACTATCTTTTACCTCACTCATTTTGAGTTGCAAGTGTAACTTCTTTTCATCTTCAGACAACGCCTTGAAATCTTCATCGCTCTGTAATTTTATCTGAATGTTGTAAGCAGGTGCGAGCGGGTCCATGAATTCAAACCGATTGATGAAAGAGCCCACATTGGCATTAGCCAGTGCAGACTGCTCATTCAAGGGCATTTCCTTCAGGAACTTATAATAGGAGACATCAGGCTGCACTTTCAGAACCTGATTGGTGGTATCTTTCTGTGCATAGTAATTGCGGGCTAACTGGAACTCCAGATACGTATATCCCGCCTGTAAATTCACCTGGTTATGTATCAACGAAACTGCTTTCTGTGAGGGAGCATAGAGACAACTGAGCGAGTCGGCCTGCTCCTGCCATTGAGTGACAACAGGCGTCAGGTGCTCTTGAAATTGGGCCGGCGTCAGTGTTTTCTGCGCCTGAGCCAGTTTGTCATAGGAATAATTGAAGTGCCCGCTCAGCATCATGTCAAGGTATGACAAACCCGCATTCTTCCCCATGTAGGCAGTGTGAACAAGCGGGTAGTTATGGTCACGCGCCCGACTGCGGGCCATAAGGTCCTCCCAATCAATATAAAGAGTGATTGTATCTCCCGGTTCGGCGTAGAAAGGAATCCGGGCATTGTTTATTATCAGACCCTGACAGACTGGATGCGACAGAACAAACTTGCACTGAAAACTACCGTCGGAGTTAATGGGAACTACCGTGGGATAATCTTTACCAATGATTTCATTAGCCAAGTAGAGGATGCCACTATCAAAACCCAGTCGCGTGTCATAACCGTCCAGATAACCTTGCAAACAAACGCTGTCATTACGAAAGAAATCCGTACCATAGCCATTATCGGCTTCCACAGCGGGTATTTCCGGACGAGTACGGACATAACGCTGCGCCTCCCCATGGTCGAGAGCGATAAGGCAGGAGCCATCTTTACGAGGCGTCAACTGCAACGTGACAGCGGAGCCATCGCTACGGTCCAGCGCATTCAGCATCAACCGCTTTCCTTTCTTTCGACATTCAGTCAAGTCGTACAAACGGTTATCCAGAATAACGATAGAATCATGAATACCATACACCCAGTGGCCTTGTGTATTGTCGGCAAACCAATTTCCTTCTACCGCTTTCAGGAGAGACTGGTCTTTCTTCTTGGCCGGAACTAACGAAATGTCATAGGTGTTGCTTTCGTTACTATCAGGAGCAATGAGGTGAATGGTCTGCACTTCTTCAGGAAGTGGTTCGAACAACAGAACAAAATCAGTTGACCCTGAATCAGGCATGAAAATTCTCTTCTTCAGTTCAATACCCTCAGCACCTATCTGTGAGTAACGCTTGCCCGTGGCAGCGTCTTCCAGATAACTGTCACCGTCTTCCATAATCCACCAGTGCGGACGAAAGATGGCATGAATATAAACCTTAGTACACTTGGATGTACGTTCAATACGGGTAATATTACGGATACTCCCATTACGGGCCTTGAATGCAGGACTATCAATTGTTTGTGCTGTCAGCAATCCCGACAAGAAGAACAAGAAACAAAATAACAATGTTTTCATATAGTATATTATATTAACAGATGTTGCGGTCCGTTTCAATTAGCTACTGCAAATAACTAAAACATTTAGTTTGAAAACTAATTTTTATAGTTAAAAACAACTAAAGAGTATAGTTTTAAAATAACTTTTCTGTCAAAGAAAAGAAAGTCTGGTAATCAGGAACGAGAAAAGAATAAGAGTTTTCTACGTCTCCCGAACGTAAAACCTATGTTTTCCATTTCAGAGATGTAGGGTTCTCAGATAGAAAACATAGAGTTCCGCCACGAAAAACATAGAAGTTTCCAAAAGGTTTTCCAGTCAATCTTCTGACGCTTGAAAGTATTATGCCCTTTTAGTTGAGACAAGCGATATTTACGACACTCTGGGAGTAATACAAAGGTTGATAAATGATTCATTTTTCAGACGCATACATCTTCCGATACTGCATAGGAGTTACCCCATGATGCTGCCGGAAAAGCTTGTTCAAATAGCAGGAGTCTATGTACCCCATCCGGCTGGCTATCTCCTTGACGCTCATACGGCTGCCTGTCAACAGTTCCTCTACCCGCTTCAAACGGCTCTTGGATACATAGAGCCTGAAATCTTCCCCAAAATTACGTTTGAAAAAACGTCCTATGTAGGTAGGTGACAAACGGAATTTCGCAGCCAGCACGCTCAAGCACAATTGTTCCGGCTGGTCAATATGCTGTTCTATATAAAGCAGCAGATGCTGTGCCTTATCTTCTTCCGGCGCAATCCCAGTGTCGGGCAAATGAAAAAGAATCTCTACCTGCTGATACAGATTTTCCTTCTACATAGTCGTATTCTTCATGAATATAGCACAAAAGTACAATTTTTCTCCTTCAGACCTTTCTAATTTTGCAACGCTTTTTGAAAATTATCATTCGAAGAATATATGGAAAAATTTTGCTGGAAAGGACATGCTTCCATGCTGGGAGCAAACACAATGTGGGGACTGATGTCTCCTCTTTCTAAATTACTTATGGCTAGTGGGGCTGTCACTTCGCTGGTGGTTACGGACCTCCGCATTGGAGGAGCCATGGTGTTGTTCTGGATAGCTTCTTTCTTTCAGAAGCCGGAGCACGTCAACCATAAAGACCTGATTACGCTGTTCTTTGCCTCTCTCTTTGCCATCGTGTTCAATCAGGGATGCTTCATCTTCGGCGTGAGCCTGAGTTCACCGGCCGATGCTTCCATCATCACCACGAGCATGCCGCTGCGAGCCATGTTGCTGGCGGCTTTCATCCTGAAAGAACCGATTACCGGCAAGAAAGTGCTGGGCATTGCCTGTGGGGCGGGCGGTGCCTTGTTACTCATCCTTGGAAGCAGCCAGAACCAGCCGGCCGCTTCGTCTGCCAGCCATACGGCAATATGGGGCGATTTGCTAGTCTTGTTCGCACAGTTCTGTTATGCGTTCTACATTGTACGCTTCAAGGATTTTGTCAACAAATATTCGCTCATCACCATCATGAAGTGGATGTTTACTTACTCTTTCATCTGCACGATTCCCTTCTCTGCCAGCGATTTGATGAACGCAGACTGGAGCGGACTGAAGGCGGTGGAAATTGGCAGTCTGACCTTTATCGTGGTAGGTGCTACCTTCGTCAGTTACATGCTGATTGTAGTGGGACAAAAGAACCTCCGCCCCACGGTAGCCGGTATGTACAATTATATCCAGCCGCTTGTGGCTTGTATCGTAGCCGTATGCTGGGGAATGGATTCCTTCAACACGACCAAAATCATTGCCGTGGTACTTATTTTCGGTGGAGTATATCTGGTGACTTCCAGCCGTAGCCGGAAAGAAATGAAGGCTTACAAACAAACGGAACGAGAATAAAACCTTTCACTACTTTTAAAGAAGTTTGGATGCGGTTCGGGAAAGCCCGGCTGAAAAACTATGTTTTTCGCTTGGCTCTCCTCTCACCTTTCACTACCTTTGCCGCTGACTTAAAACGAAGGAAAGATGATGGAATTTCTTTACATACACTGGAACCCAGACCCGGCATTGTTCCACCTCGGCGGTTTTACTCTCCGATGGTACAGCGTGCTGTGGATGATTGCCATTCTAACCGGCAGTCAGGTAGTCTACCATTTGTACAAGCAAAAGGGACTTCCGCTGGATACTTTCCAGACGCTGTTTACCTATAGTTTTATCGGTATCTTTGCCGGGGCACGCTTGGGACACTGCCTGTTCTATGACCCGCAATACTTCCTGAGTCACCCGCTGGAAATCATATTACCGGTACACTTCCTGCCACAGGGCGGATGGGTGTTTACCGGATATGCCGGCCTGGCCAGCCACGGAGGTACGCTGGGACTGATTCTGGCACTGGTACTTTTCTGCCGGAAAACGAAGATTCATTTTCTCGATATTCTGGATATGATGGGAGTGGCTGCTCCCGTAGCTGCCGGATTTATCCGACTGGCCAACTTGATGAACTCGGAAATCATCGGTATGCCGTCGGACGTGCCCTGGGCATTTATCTTCGAACGGGTGGACATGCAGCCCCGTCACCCGGCACAGCTCTACGAAGCACTGGCCTACTTCCTGTTCTTCCTGATAATGACAGTCATCTTCCGGAAGAAGAAAGAAAACGTACGGAAAGGCTTCTATTTCGGTTTGTGTATCACCCTGATTTTCACCTTCCGCTTCTTCGTGGAGTTCTTGAAAGAAAGACAGGTAGACTTTGAGAATGCGCTCCCGATAGACATGGGACAGATTCTGAGTATTCCTTTTATCGTAGTAGGATTGTATTTCGTATTCCGTAAAAATCATTCCACCCATGTGTGATACAGTGACCTCACATACCTGCCTGCTCTGCATGGGTTCCAACCTGGATGCCCTTCTGCACCTGAAGAATGCGGAAGAGGCCCTGCAACGTCTCTTTCCGGATATTGAATGGGGAGGAATTGTAGAAACCGTACCGGAGAAAATGGAAAACCCGCAACCGTTTCTGAACCGTGCCGCACGCTTCCGTACCTCACTACCCATGACGGAGGTGCGAAGCATCCTGAAGCAAATTGAACAGACAAACGGACGAACTCCGGAAAGCAAGAAGGAAGGACGCATCCCGCTTGACATCGACTTGCTTTCCTACGACCAGCAAGTACTCAAACCGGAGGACTGGCAGAAAGAATATGTGCGTCTGGCTTTTCGTCACGCCAGTTTCACATAACCCAGACGGGTATAGCGCACTCCATGCGACTCATATTGTGACATGACTTTGGCCGAAAGCAGATGCAGGAACTCCTGCGGCTGTATCTGACGACTGCGGCAACTCAAGGCATTCGGTGTCAGACTACGGGCACGGGCTTTAACCAAGAAGGTAAAACGATTACCGTCACGGTCGGCCACCAAGACATTCTGGTCGACAAAAAAATCAGGTTTGTACGTATCTACCTGAAGCCGTACGTTCAGCACCGTGACCTGCAAGTCCTTCAACGTCTCTCCCACCGCTCCCACAAAATGGCTCACCGAAGCAATGCGCGGCTTGCGTACGGTCAGTTCAAAATGTACTACGGCAAAACGTTTGGCCAGCTCCACCACCCGTTCGTACCGAGGGTTGGTAGGTTCAAACTTATTGGCCAGCCAGAGCATGTAAGAAGGATCCACATAATAGATTTCAGCCAGATGCTTTCCTTTGTATTTTCCGAAAGGCATCAAATCGTCCAATGCCCCGTAATAAGATTCAAACTGTGCGTTATCGGCGGTCTCCAACCGTACGTTGCAGTTCTGCAGCATGGAAAAAGCACGAGCAGAAGCCGCATCCAGCGTCACTCCTAATGTACGGACAAACAGATAAGAATGGGGAGAAGGAAACTCACGCCACAAGGCATAATACGGACGATACTCTGTGGCCATACTGATAAGATAGACACCCTTGTTGCGCGTACGTCCACGATTAAACAACTCCAATTCTTTTTGTACTTGTGCGGTGATTTCCATACCTGCCTCCTGCTTTGAAAAGCAAGATAAACAAAAAGTATTAAAAATGCAAGTTTATACATACAAAATGGGAGGAAAAGACCTGAAACAGGCTTCTCCTCCCGCTTATAAATATGGAATTCTAACAATTAAACGTTATAATATAGCCTTCACGGTTTCCAGCATACCTTTTTCCTGAATGCTGTCCAGATTCTTCTTCACGGCTTCTGCCAATCCCGGAATCAGGTTCAAATCCTCGCCCCAGATAAAGGTTGCGCCCAATACGCCTTCGGTTACCTTAGCTGTGTCGCCCGTAGCCCACAATTGTTTCAGCAAGTCCATGATTTCCTGTGCATCATTAGGCACAATTTCTGCGCCATCGGCACGCACACCGCCTTTGTAATAAGTAATGATAGCAGCCAGTCCCAATACCAGTCCTTCAGGCAACTTGCCCTTGCGTTCCAGGTAAGTTTTCAAACCCGGCAGGTCACGTGTCTGGTATTTCGGGAAGGAATTCAGCATGATGGAAGTCACCTGGTGGTCTACAAACGGATTGTTGAAGCGTTCCAGCACGTCATGTGCAAATTTCTCCAGTTCTGCTTTCGGCAAGTTCAGGGTTTCCATCAGTTCCTCGAACATCACCTTATGGATAAACTTGCCCACTACCGGATGCTGGCAGGCATCGCGCACGATGTTGATACCCGACAGGTAAGCTACCGGAGAAAGTACGGTGTGCGGTCCGTTCAGCAAAGTCACTTTCCGTTCGTGATACGGTGCTTCCGACGGCACAAAGAGCACATTCAGTCCGGCTTTGTCGGCAGGGAACTCGACAGCCACCTCCTGCGGTGCTTCAATTACCCACAAATGGAAAATTTCAGCCTGTACCACCATGTTGTCATCGTATTGCAACTTTTCCTTGATAGCCGCAATATCCTTGCGCGGGAATCCCGGCACAATACGGTCTACCAGCGTAGCATATACGCCACAAGCCTTCTCAAACCACTGTTTGAAATCATCTCCCAGATTCCAGAGTTCAATATACTGATAGATGGTTTCTTTCAACTTATGTCCGTTCAGGAAAATCAGCTCACACGGGAAAATAATCAATCCCTTTGACATATCTCCCTGGAAGGTTTTATAGCGATGATACAAAAGCTGTGTCAGTTTTCCCGGATAAGAAGAGGCCGGCGCATCACCCAGTTTGCAGGAAGGGTCAAAAGCAATGCCTGCTTCGGTTGTATTGGAAATCACGAAACGCATTTCCGGCTGTTCGGCCAGCTTCATGAACTCTTCGAACTGGCTGTAAGGATTCAGCGCACGACTGATTACATCAATCATGGTCAGACTGTTCACCGTTTCCCCTTTATCCAAACCCTGCAGATTGACGTGATACAGACAATCCTGCGCATTCAGCATGTCAATCATTCCTTTTTCGATGGGTTGAACCACCACTACACTGCTGTTGAAATCAGCCTTTTCGTTCATGTTGTAGATAATCCAGTCTACAAACGCACGAAGGAAATTACCTTCGCCAAACTGAATAATTCTTTCCGGACGGACCGTTTTCTTTGCGGTCTCTTTGTTTAATGCTTTCATATTATATCTTTAATAACAAAATTGTTGTCATTTCGGCCTTTTGGTCTCATTTAACCCTTCAAAAATCAGAAGAATCAAATTTAACCCATTGTTTTTCATGCACTTGCCTATCTATTCATGAATTTAATTTTCACAAATGAGTGTTGCAAAGGTAATAAATATTTTGTTATTCCAAATAAAATTTCTACTTTCGTGTTCGATAACGGATAGGTATTCGACATTTTATGTTGCCCAACATAAATAAATTGTAAGTTACTTATTCAAAAACATATAATTTGCGAACAACAACGAAACTTAAAAATACATTTTATCATGAAGAAATTTATGGATGAAAACTTCCTGTTGCAAACAGAAACGGCACAGGAGCTATATCACAACCATGCGGCTAAAATGCCGATTATCGACTATCACTGTCACCTGATTCCGAAAATGGTAGCCGACGATTATCAATTCAAATCCATTACTGAAATCTGGCTGGGAGGTGACCATTATAAATGGCGTGCCATGCGAAGCAACGGAGTAGAAGAACGTTACTGCACCGGAAAAGATACTACCGACTGGGAAAAATTCGAAAAATGGGCTGAAACTGTTCCTTATACATTCCGTAACCCATTGTATCACTGGACACACTTGGAACTGAAAACCGCTTTTGGCATCGACAAGATTCTGAATCCGTCTACCGCCCGCGAAATATTCGACGAATGTAATGCCAAACTGGCTACTCCGGAATATTCAGCCCGTAACCTGATGCGCCACTACCATGTGGAAACCGTCTGCACGACGGACGATCCGGTAGATTCACTGGAATATCACATCGCTACCCGTGAAAGCGGTTTTGAAATCAAGATGCTGCCTACCTGGCGTCCGGACAAGGCAATGGCCGTAGAAGTACCGGCTGACTTCCGTGCCTACGTAGAAAAACTGGCAGAAGTAAGCGGTGTCAGCATCTCCAACTTTGACGACATGATTGAAGCGCTGCGCAAACGTCATGCTTTCTTTGCTGAACAAGGCTGTAAATTATCCGACCATGGTATCGAAGAGTTTTATGCAGAAGATTATACCGACGCAGAAATCCGCACCATCTTCAACAAAGTATATGGCGGTACAGAATTGACACACGAAGAAATCCTGAAGTTCAAATCAGCTATGCTGGTAGTATTCGGCGAAATGGACTGGGAAACAGGCTGGACACAACAATTCCACTATGGTGCCATCCGCAACAACAATACCAAAATGTTCAAGCTGCTGGGACCTGACACCGGTTTTGACTCTATTGGTGAATTCACCACAGCCAAATCTATGGCCAAATATCTGGATCGCCTGAACTCAGAAGGAAAACTTACAAAAACCATTCTCTACAACCTGAATCCTTGCGCCAACGAAGTAATCGCTACCATGCTGGGTAACTTCCAGGACGGTTCTGTTCCGGGAAAAATCCAGTTCGGTTCAGGCTGGTGGTTCCTCGACCAGAAGGACGGTATGGAAAAACAGATGAACGCACTTTCTCTGCTGGGATTGCTGAGCCGTTTTGTAGGTATGCTTACCGACTCACGTTCCTTCCTTTCTTATCCGCGTCATGAATACTTCCGCCGTACACTCTGTAACCTGCTGGGAAGAGATGTAGAAAACGGAGAAATTCCTGAATGCGAAATGGCGCGCGTACAACAGATGGTGGAAGACATCTGCTACAACAACGCCAAGAATTTCTTCCAGTTCTAAGCACTTACGACATATCTAAAAAACAGATACAAACCGTTTGCAAGGCTGTTCCTTTTCGGAATGGCCTTGTTTTATTTTTACCTTACTTTTTCGTTTGTCTCTCCTCTCACCTTTCACTATCTTTTCATAAGACAGGATACGGTTCGGGATAGCCAAACCTGAAAAACTTTGTTTTTCGTTTGTCTCTCCTCTCACCTTTCACTATCTTTGCGTTCCTTTAGCAAAAAAAGAGAGAGAAGATGACTGTAAAATTTATGAGTCTAGCCAGCGGCAGCAGCGGAAACTGTTACTACCTGGCTACTGACAGCACCGCTATATTGGTTGATGCCGGTATCGGTATCCGCACCATCAAGAAAGTATTTAAGGAACGTATGCTCAACCTTGAAGAGATACAGGCTGTACTGGTCACTCATGACCATGCCGACCACATCAAGGCTGTAGGACATTTGGGCGAGAAGCATGGGATTCCGGTGTATACCACTCCTGAAATACATGAAGGTATGAAACACAGCTACTGCATGACAGAGCGGTTAAAACCTGAACGTACCCGTTTTATCCAAAAAGAAGAAACATTCAATGTAGGCGATTTCACTATTACCTGCTTCGAAGTGCCTCACGACGGAACCGACAACGTGGGCTATTGTATCACCACAGGCGATAAGACATTCTCCTTCCTGACGGACATCGGGCATATCACTTCCACAGCCGCACGCTTCATACAGCAAGCTGATTACCTGATACTGGAAGCCAACTACGACGACAGCATGCTCCAGATGGGACCTTATCCACAGCATCTGAAAGAACGTATTGCCGGCCCGAACGGACACATGAGCAACCATGAAATGGCTGACTACCTGAGCCATCATTTTCCCCAGCATTTGAAACACTTATGGCTGTGCCACCTAAGCAAGGACAACAACCATCCGGAGCTGGCTTTCAAGACAGTGGAACTGGCATTCCGGCAGGAAAACATCATTGTAGGAAAAGACGTGGAAGTAACTCCATTGAGACGAACTACTCCTTCTGAAATGTATATTCTGGAATAAAAAAAGAAAACAACAAAAGCCATCGGGGCGTTTCCTCTGAAATGAAGAAACGCCCCGATGGCTTTTTATATTGCCAATTGCGAATCAGCGCAATCTTTCGTACGCCTTTACCAGCATTTCATCCTTGCCGATAGCACGGATAGCCAGCCAGTTCAAGATGATGCTGACCAATGGAAGACAAACTGTCCATGAAGGCATGAAGCTGTAATCATCGAATGCCTTGTCCGGATTTATGACAAAATAAGCCAGTACCAGATAGTAACCAATCAGTACAATCGTATTGAAGATGGTCAGACGAATCTGTAACATACGTTTCCGGTAAAGGAAAATAGTCACCAAGGCCATTACAGCCACTACTACCAGAATCGCAAACAAAGCCCACGGTGTGTAGTTCACCGCTCCGTCCGGAAGCTGGTATGAAAGGTTTGTCATCTCACAAATATTTTTATCGGTATAGAAACTGCCCACGGGGACAGACATCATTACAACCATCAAGATAGCTACTACGAGCAAATAAACGGTCTGTATTCTCTGTATCATAATCAATCGTATTAAGGTTTCCAAAACAAATGTCATTCTGAGAGAGACGGTTCTTGCCGTCTACACTCAGAATGACAAGCCCAAATGCGCATGCGCATTCACTAAAATCTTTACCTATAGGAGGATTACTGCAATTTTTCCTTTTCCTTTGCCGGGTTTCTGTAATAAACCTTTCCTTCTATGTACTCCTGAGCCGCAATCAACGTCGGTTTCGGGAGTTTTTCATAATAACGAGAGATTTCAATCTGTTCTCTGTTTTCAAACACCTCTTCAAGGTTATCGTTATAAGAAGCAAACTCCTGTAGTTTCTTGGAAAGGTCATTCTTCATTTCGGCAGCAATCTGGTTGGCACGCTTGCCGATGATAGATACTGTTTCATAAATATTGCCTGTGTCCTCACAGAGTTCCATCAAATTACGTGTTACCGTATTTGTAGGAGCGTTTGTTTTTTTGTAATCCATAACTTATTTATAATTATAAACGTTTATATTATTCTTCGTCTGTAGAAATGTACTTGCTCACATCGGCGTAAATGACTTCCACTTCTTTCATGTATTTGCTTTCCGGGAATTCATTCTTGAAAGCATAATATTCATCCACCGTTTCACGCATACGGTCTTCTCTCTTGTCGAGCACACTTTCTTTTGCCATGTGATACTTGGCACGGAGAATCAGAATAGAAAGTTCCTCACGCAATTTGGTGTAAGGATATTCTTTCAACACATTCTGTGCAGTGACAATGGCAGCCAGATAGTTATTACCCGTACTGCTATAAGAAGCATTTCCGGAATAAGACCCCAGGTCATAATAAAGTTTGGAAGAAAGGTATTCCTTTTCTACCAGCTTGTCCTGCAATTCAAAAATCATGTTCTGGGCAATATCCTTTCGCTGACTTGTCGGGAAATATTCCATAAACATCTGCAATTCCTGAATAGCCTTGTATGTGCTACTCTGGTCCAGACGTGGTTCCGGAGTATCAAGATACAAAGCCTTTCCGCTATGAAAACGCGCCAGTTCCGTATAAGTACCGCGCGGATAAGTCGTATAATAGGTATTGAAATAATGTGAAGCAGTCACAAAATCACCCTGGTTGTAATAAGTCATTCCCAGCATATACAAAGCCTCTTCTCCGTTGGCTGTACCCTTCAGGATAGGAATCAGCTCCTCCAGAATGGTTGCCGCACGTGAATTCTGTCCTTTGGCAAAATAGCTTTTCGCCGCTTCGTATTTGTATTCATAGTCAGTGCTTTTCAGCACTTTATTGTACTCTCCGCATGAAGATAAAACTCCAGCAGAAAGGAGGACCATTGCGATGTATTTTTTCATATATAATTGATATAGTTGCGCAAAATTACTCTTTTCCAGCGAATAATGCAACTCCAGGCCATTTTTTAATGTAATTTTTCAGGATGTGCAAAGTATGGTATAAAATATATATGTAATTTTACAACCGTTTTCATTCACCAATATTCAGATGCAATGAATTTTGAACTGATATCCGACTATCAGCCTACCGGCGACCAGCCGGAGGCCATCACCCAACTGACTGAAGGTATCCGGCAGCATGTGCCTGCACAGACGCTGCTGGGAGTAACCGGCTCTGGAAAGACTTTTACCATTGCCAATGTCATCAAGAACATCAACAAACCGACACTGATTCTGAGTCACAACAAGACACTGGCTGCCCAGCTTTACGGGGAGTTCAAGAACTTTTTCCCTCACAACGCAGTGGAATATTACGTGTCTTACTACGACTATTATCAGCCGGAAGCATACATTCCGTCGACCGATACTTATATTGAAAAAGACCTGGCCATCAACGAGGAAATCGACAAGCTTCGTCTGGCTGCGACCTCTTCCCTCCTTTCCGGACGGAAGGACGTCATTGTAGTGTCGTCCGTATCGTGTATCTACGGTATGGGAAATCCGGCAGATTTCTATAACAACGTGATTGAAATCAAAAAAGGAAAGTTACTGGACCGCAACGTGTTCCTCCGCCGGCTGGTGGACAGTCTGTACGTACGGAACGACATCGAGCTGAACCGTGGCAACTTCCGTGTAAAAGGTGATACGGTGGACATTTTCCTGGCTTATACCGACAGTGTACTGCGGGTAATGTTCTGGGACGACGAGATTGACGGTATTGAAGAGATAGACCCGGTTTCAGGACACCGTATCAGTACGTTCGAAGAATACAAGATTTATCCGGCCAACCTGTTCATGACCACCAAGGAAAGTACGCTCCGCGCCATTCATCAGATTGAAGACGATCTGACCAAGCAGGTAGCCTACTTTGAAGAAATCGGTAAGCCCTACGAAGCAAAGCGTCTGTACGAGCGTGTGACCTACGATATGGAAATGCTGCGCGAACTGGGACATTGTTCGGGGATTGAAAACTATTCACGTTACTTCGACGGACGCGAACCGGGCACCCGTCCCTACTGCCTGCTTGATTTCTTTCCCGAAGATTTTCTGATTGTCATCGACGAAAGCCATGTCAGCGTGCCGCAAATCAGGGCCATGTACGGCGGCGACCGTGCCCGCAAGACAAACCTGGTGGAATACGGATTCCGTCTGCCGGCCGCCATGGACAACCGTCCGCTTACATTCGAAGAGTTCCAGCAGATGGCCAAGCAGGTAATTTACGTGAGTGCCACTCCGGCAGAATACGAACTGCAACAGAGTGAAGGTATCGTAGTGGAACAGGTGATTCGTCCTACGGGACTGCTGGACCCGGTAATTGAGGTGCGTCCCAGCCTGAACCAGATAGACGACCTGATGGAAGAGATTCAGCAACGCATCGAAAAGGAAGAGCGCGTGCTTGTCACCACCCTGACCAAACGCATGGCAGAAGAACTGACGGAATACCTGCTCAACAACGGTATCCGCTGCGCTTATATCCATAGTGACGTGGAGACACTGGAACGTATCAAAATCATGGACGAACTGCGAGAGGGCATCTACGACGTGCTGGTGGGTGTCAACCTGCTGCGTGAGGGACTGGACTTGCCAGAGGTGTCGCTCGTAGCGATTCTGGATGCAGACAAGGAAGGTTTCCTGCGTTCGCACCGCTCGCTCACCCAGACGGCCGGACGTGCTGCCCGCAACGTGAACGGAAAGGTCATCATGTATGCCGACCGCATTACGGACAGTATGCGACAGACCATCGACGAGACCAACCGCCGACGGGAGAAGCAGCTGGCTTACAACGAAGCACACGGCATCACGCCGAAACAGATTACCCGTTCACGCGCCAATGCCCTGCTCGACATCGAAAAACAGTCGTCTCAGGAAAACAGCAGCAAGTCCAAAGAGCCACGGGCTTATACCGAGACCGAAGCCCAGCTTCATGCAGCCGCAGACCCTGTGGTACAATATATGTCAAAGGGCCAGTTGCAGAAGAGCATCGAACAGACCCGCAAGCTGATGCAGGAAGCCGCCAAGAAGCTGGACTTTATCGAAGCGGCACAATACCGCGACGAGTTGCTTAAACTTGAGGAGCTTCTGAAAGAAAAGTCCTGATATTGGCCAGGGCTTTCTGCGACAAACGCTCTACGCTTTGAATGGGTTTTCCGGATATATAAGGTGTATACAGCACATTCGGAATATCCTTCAGAGCATCACGAGCCACGCCCATTCCGGTCGCATCACACAAGTAATAGCTGTGTTTGCATGTTCCCAGCCATTTCTTCAGGGCATCTACTTCAAAAGTAGGTCCTACAGATGTATTTACCAGTATCTTACGGTCGCCCATCAATGCAAACTCTGGCTCACCCAGCAGGTAATTGTTGCGCGGCAAGCATCCAGCACACGCCGACGGATAGGCGTACGGAAAGATACCAGCAGGCAGTCGGCATTGCCAATACGGCGGATAACTCCCTCTTCTTCAGTGGGAAAATCATGATATACAACCACTTCTTCCCCTATTGTTTTCAATTGTTCGAGCGCCGCTTCATTCAGCAATGTCTCGTCTACGGCTACTATTTTCTTGAAATTCATATCTTCTTTATGTAAATTATTCATTCGAAAGTACATAAAACCCGATAATACAGCAAGCAAAATCTGCAGAGTTTTATGAAAAAAAGATAGCAAACCAATTGGCTTTCAAACGTACTTGTATTTGCCATAAAACGTAAGTATATTTCATTTCAAACACAAGTGCATTTAAAACAAAACACAAGTACATTTCAGGGCAAATATCTAAGCGTTTTGATTAAAACGTACTTGCCTTTTTTACGCCGTCATAGGAGACTAAATAAGCATCTAATATACAGCAATTTACACAAGTCTATCCCAATTGCCAACAAACAAAGAGCCCCGAAAGACTCAATACAAGTCTTCGGGGCTCTCCTATTTATCAATCTCTCTTTATTATTTTGCTTCGTTCAAGTCGATGCCTTTGTTGCGCAGTGTCATGGCCATCAGACGAACATAGCTAGAATACTGCTTGTCGTCCAGCGTCTGCTTCATCAATTTCAAGTTACCGTAAACAGCTTTACGAACTTTTTCTTTGTTTTCTGTCTTTGAAGAATTTGCACGAGTCATTTCCTGTTCAAAGTAGTCGCAGATGTCAGCAACCTTTTCGTGCTGGTTAGATGAAAGATTCAAATATTTAGTCAGCTTTGACTTGTTGATTGAACCATTCCATTTCTGTGCATTGTTGTCCTGTACACCTTCTGCAAACATAGAAACTGAAAATACCAATGCGGCTGCTAATGTTAATCCTAATCTTTTCATACCTTTAAAATCTTTTACCTAAAAACTTTGTTACCTAAATAATTTAAAATCTAGCTTAGCTCGAGCTTTTTTCCTTTTACCGATACAAAGATAAGAATATGTTGGATAACATAAAAACAAACCACAAAGAAAATCGCTTACCCCTATCATTTATTGACGTACATCAAGAAAGGCATAGCAAAATGAACAATTTCTTAACTATTTTGTAATATAAAGCTTCATTTCACACCTAATTAATTACCCTTTGAACCATATCTACACAAAAAAAGGCTTTCAGGAAATTTCCTGAAAGCCCTTTGCTTCATTATGTCATAAATTCTGCGGATTATCCACCGAAGTTATCATACATGATAGAAGACTCTTCTACGCCGAGGCTATCCAGCATAGCGACAACTGCCTTCGACATCGGACCAGGACCACACATGTAGTATTCGATGTCTTCCGGAGCTTCGTGGTCTTTCAAGTAAGTATTCAACATTACCTGATGAACGAATCCTGCTGTATACTTCACGCCAGCTGCATCGGCTGCAGGGTCCGGACGGTCCAAAGCCAGATGGAAGTGGAAGTTCGGGAAGTCTTTTTCCAGTTTCAAGAAGTCGTCCAGATAGAACACTTCGTTCAATGCACGCGCACCGTAGAAGTAATGCAACTCACGGTCAGTAGTATGCAATGTACGAGTCATGTGCATAATCTGTGCACGAAGCGGAGCCATACCGGCACCACCACCTACCCAAATCATTTCCTTCTTAGAATCGAAAATCGGGTGGAAGTCTCCGTAAGGACCACTCATCAATACCTTGTCACCCGGTTTCAGGGTAAAGATATAAGAAGAAGCGATACCCGGATTTACATCCATGAATCCGCTGCGGTCTGGCTTGAACGGAGGAGTTGCAATACGTACAGTCAACATGAATACGTCACCTTCTGCAGGGTAGTTAGCCATAGAGTAAGCACGGATAGTTTCTTCTTCGTTCTTACATTTCAAGCCGAACAAACCGAATTTTTCCCATGCAGGCAAGTATTCAGCACCGATAAGATCTTTGTCGATATCCTTGTTGTAATCCATTTCGAATTTAGGAATCTTAATCTGTGCGTATGAACCCGGAATAAAGTCCATGTGCGCACCCTTAGGCAACTGCACCTTGAACTCTTTGATAAAGGTAGCCACGTTCTTGTTGGAGATAACTGTACATTCGTATTCCTTTACACCCATTACAGATTCAGGAACCTTGATAGCCATATCTCCCTTCACTTTCACCTGACAGCCCAGACGCCAGTGGTCTTTCTGCTGTTTACGGCTGAAGTGGCTCACTTCAGAAGGCAGGATTTCACCACCACCTTCTACTACCTGACATTTACACTGTCCGCAAGAACCCTTACCACCACAAGCAGAAGGCAAGAACACTCCGTTTACGGCCAATGTATTCAGCAATGTAGAGCCAGACTCTACTTCCATATCCTTATCGCCGTTGATAGTCAGTTTCACATTACCGGAAGCAACGAGGAAATTCTTTGCTACCAGCAGGATGACTACCAGCACCAGAATAGTCACGAGGAATACTCCAATGCTTGCTAAAATAAAATTCATATCCATTGTCTTATTCCTTTCCTATTAGATGTTCAAACCAGAGAAACACATAAATGCCATTGCCATCAGACCTACAGTGATGAATGTGATGCCCAAGCCTTTCAGCGGAGCAGGCACGTCAGAGTAAGCCATTTTTTCACGGATAGCAGCCAAACCTACGATAGCCAGCAACCAGCCGATACCTGAACCCAGTGCGTAAGAGATAGAATCCCAGATGTCGCCGATGTATTTAGCATCAGACGGGCTCAGAGTGATACGCTGCTGCATGAACAGAGAAGCACCCATGATGGCACAGTTTACAGCAATCAACGGCAGGAAGATACCCAGTGACGCATACAGTGAAGGACTGAAGCGTTCTACAATCATTTCTACCAGCTGAACGATAGCCGCAATTACGGCAATGAAAAGAATGAAGCTCAGGAAGCTCAGGTCAATTCCCAGAATGCCGTCGGCAGCCAGCACCTTCGTCTGCAGAAGGTAGTTCACCGGTAAGGTAACCACCAGCACGAAAGTTACGGCGATACCCAGACCGAGGGCAGTCTTCACGTTCTTCGATACCGCCAGGTATGAACACATACCCAGGAAGAACGCAAATATCATATTGTCCACAAAGATTGAGCGGACCAATAAACTAAAAAAATGTTCCATAATTCTGGATTTTTAATTTCCGTTGTTGGTTAATAATTATTCTTTTTCTTGCAACTCTTTGTGTTTTGCACGCTGATACCAAATCAGGCAAGCTACGATGATCAAAGCCATCGGCGGCATCAACATCAAACCGTTGTTTACATAACCGGCATTCTTTACAGCCTCATAGTTCAGGATGTTGAAGCCCAACAGTGTTCCTGAACCCAGCAATTCACGGAAGAATGCAACGATTACCAGAATCTTGGCATAACCCAGACCGTTACCAATACCGTCAAGGCATGATTCCCACGGACCGTTTGACATAGCAAATGCTTCCAGACGTCCCATCAGGATACAGTTGGTAATGATCAAACCTACGTATACAGACAACTGTACGCTCACGTCGTAAGCAAAAGCTTTCAGCAACTCACTTACGATAGTTACCAAAGCTGCTACAACTACCAGCTGTACGATGATACGAATACGGTTAGGCACTGTCTTACGCAACAAAGAAATCACTACGTTAGAAAAAGCAGTAATAATGGTTACAGAAAGACCCATCACGATGGCCGGCTCCAGCTTGGAGGTTACAGCCAATGCAGAACAGATACCCAACACCTGTACGGTTACCGGGTTGTTCATGCCTATAGGAGTAGAAAATACTTCTCTGTTTTTAGCTGAAAATAAACTTCCCATTTTCGTTCTCCTCCTTATTCTTTAGATGTTAAAAATTTAGCGTAATGTGTCATACAGCCTTTCAACATGGCATCTACACCAACTGAAGTGATTGTACCACCAGAGATACCGTCTACCTGGAATTCCGGATTTTCAACTTTTCCGTTCTTTACAACTCCCAGTGCAACGGCTTCACCGTCCATTACATGCTTGTCCTTAAATTCACTCTGGAAATGTTCTGATGCGATTTCGGCTCCCAAACCCGGAGTTTCAGACGCATGAGAGAAGTAAGTTCCGTATACTGTATTCTTGTCTTCGTTCAAGGCAACATATCCCCAGATAGCCCCCCAAAGACCAGCACCATATACCGGAATTACATATTTAGTCTGTCCTTCGATTTCACATACGAAGATGTGAGCACGACCGTTTTCCTTGAAATCTTTTTCGTAAGAAGTCACGAAAGCGCCTTCATACGGAGTCAGTGTGCCGTCTTCAGCTACCACCATATCCGATTTCACTACTTTAGCAAATTCAGCTTCTGCATCTTGCACACCTTTGATGCCCAGTGAAGAAAGAATCTGCTTCTTTGTATCCAGCTCTACGTTCTTTCCCTGCAAGTCACGCAAAGAAGAGTTCACGAAAGCCAGCAAGAATGCTACGATAACAACCATTACCGAAGCATAAATGATAGTATAAGAGTTACTATTAGTATTCATTGTATTTTCGGTTTTTATTTGTTAGACATAGCACGTTTTGCACGGCGAGAAATGTTATTCTGAACTACTACATAGTCAATCAGCGGAGCGAAGATGTTCATCAGCAGGATAGCCAACATCATACCTTCAGGATAACCCGGGTTCAATACACGGATAATGATTGCCATGGCACCAATCAGGAAACCATATACAAATTTGCCGTTTTCAGTACGTGAAGAAGTTACAGGGTCTGTAGCCATAAACACGGCACCGAAGCAGAAACCACCCAAGCACAAGTGTTCGTACCAAGGCATCTTAGCCATTGCAGTGTCCGGACCGATGGTATTGAAAATCCATCCCATTACCGCACCACCTACAAATACTGACAACATTGTCTTCCAGCTTGCCACACCTGACCACAACAGGATAACCGCACCGATAGCAATAGCGATTACGCTGGTTTCACCGATAGAACCCGGAATCAGACCAGTTACCATATCCCAAGAGAAAGCAGGATATGCCATCGCATCAGTTGCAGTAGAAGCCTGTCCCAGTGCTGTAGCAGCAGTCAGACCGTCTACATTGCTTCCCAAGCCAAAGATGCTGTCGCTAGATACCCATACAGTATCACCAGACATTTTGGTCGGATAAGCAAAGAACAAGAATGCACGAGTAATCAATGCAGGGTTAAAGATGTTCATACCTGTACCACCGAATACTTCCTTTGCAAAAATTACAGAGAAAGCAGTAGCTACAGCCAGCATCCACAACGGACAGTCAACCGGCACAATCATTGGAATCAGCATACCTGAAACCAGGAAACCTTCCTGAATTTCTTCCTTCTTCCACTGAGCTACCACAAATTCGATACCCAGACCCACTACATATGATACAATGATTTTCGGCAGTACAGCCAGGAAACCATAACCGAACATTTCAATGAAACTGCCTTCTACATTTGCAGCATGGAAATGCTGGTAACCCACATTATACATACCGAACAGCAAGGCCGGTATCAGCGCAATCACCACGAACGACATGATACGTTTGCTGTCTATCGCATCGTGGATGTGCGTACCTGTCTTCGAAGTAGTGTTCGGAACAAACAGGAATGTTTCAAACCCGTCGAACACAGAACGAAAAGCATGAAATTTGCCTCCCTCTTCAAAGTTAGGCTTTATCTTATCGAGATAATTTCTTAACGCGTTCATTTATTAATAATCGTTTTAGTTAGCATTAACACATTTCACGGCGGAGCATGTCGAGTCCGTCACGAACAATACGCTGCAATTCCATCTTTGAAGAGCAGACAAATTCACACAAGGCAAAGTCTTCTGGAGCTACCTCGTAAATACCCAGTGCTTCCATACGGTCAATATCGCCCGCGATGATTGCCTTAATCAGGTATTCCGGCAGAATGTCCATCGGAAGAACATGGTCGTATTCATTCGACATGATCATGTGGCGTTCACCACCCTTCACACGTGCATCCAACACATATTCTTTCTTCTTACCCATCATCCAGCTGAAATAAGAACGGCTGGTACTGAAATCATTGAAACGCGGCATGATCCAACCCAGCATTTCGTGAACGTCGCTTCCTTCCGGAATTACGGTCAACTGGCTGTGGAAAGCTCCAAGATAACCGTTGGCAGAAATCTGCTTACCGGTCAGCACGTTACCGCTGATGTAGCGCAAAGCCTTGTCTTTTGTTACGTTGTTTTCGAATACACCTGTCAGCTGTGCACCTACTTTCAATTTCACGTATGCAGGTTTAAGTACTTCAGAACCTGTCACTGCTACCGTGCGGGTAAAGTCTACATGACCCGTATTGAACAGACGGCCAATGAAGACAACAGCCTGCGGATCGATAGTCCAAACTGTTTCACCCTTGTTTACAGGAGCGATGTGGTTAATCTGTACACCAACGTTACCAGCAGGATGCGGTCCGTCAAATACAGTTACTTCCACGTTCTTCGCCTGCGTCAAAGCCGGTGATTTCTGATTTACACTGATACTCAGGTATGTCTTGGCTATCTTAGCCAACGCATCCAATCCAGTCTGGAAGTTTGCTTCTTCGCCAGAGAGCGCCAGTTCGAATTCTGGAGCCAGCGGGTTTGTGTCGAATGCAGAAACGAAGATAGCACGAGGTGCTACAGTCGGATCAGCCACTACGTCATACGGACGCTGACGGATAAACGCGAACAAACCGGCATTCAGCAGCATTTCTTTTACAGCAGCACCATCAAGTGCAGCTACGCTCTTCTTACCGAATTCTTCAAAGTCCTGTTCCGTAGCAGCCTGTACGGTGATGCTCATCACCTTACGTCTTGCCCCACGTTCCACGCTTGTCACTACGCCGCTTACCGGCGAAACAAATTTCACTTCTGGATGATTCTTGTCTACAAACAAGGGTCCTCCGGCCATCACATATTCCTGTTCCTTAACGACCACTTTCGGAGTCACGCCTGTAAAATCATCGGGACACAGAGTATAGAATCCCGGCTCTTTCACAGCCACCACTTCCGCAGCCGCCTTACCTTTCAGGTTTATGTCCAAGCCTTTACGCAACTTAATTAAATTTGCCATATTAGGTTATAAAAAATGGTTTTGTATTTTGCGTGCAAAATTAAATAAAAAAGAGGTGAAAAAAGAATATTTGCCCATCGAATTAGAGAAATATTTCTTTATATCGAAAGGCAAATATTAAATAACGATGACAAAAGAGGCTATTCTGCCATATAGAGAGAGCAAAATCTAACTTAATATCCTTTGTGCTGGTGCAGCTGAGGATTCATGTCAATCACTTTTTCCGGAATCGGGAAGACGGTAGTATAGCCGTTTTCCTCCCCAGGAAGCTGCGGACGACAACTGTATGAACGGGTAAAAACCCCGAAACGAATCATATCCTGCCGTCTCCAGCCCTCCCAGGCCAGTTCCATCATTCGCTCATCCAGCAAATTTTCCAATGTAGCAGTTCTAGGAGCCATACCTACCCTACTTCTCACTAAATTCAGTTCTGCATCGCCATTTTCCCCATTCCGCACCTTGGCCTCACTTTGCATGAGCAACACGTCGGCATAGCGGAACAACACGATGTCATTGTCTAGCAATTTTCCATCCTTAAGCCCCGTCTTATCGACTTCGTATTTTTTCATTCGGGCTCCGGCTGTTTTCTCGTACGGCTTTCCTGACACATCCAAGGCTACGTTCCAAGGCTCATATACCAATGGAGTAACCCCGTCATCCAGCAAGATCTGATTTCCCTCCAAATCTTTTACCGGACCGGCAAAATAACAGTAATCAAAACGGGCATCCACCTGTGGCGTATCGTAACCGAAGGTTTCCAGTACCTCTTTTGTCGCTGATGAGCCATTTTCTCCACTCAGCCCATACGCCTTGGCATGGTTGTAATGCCGCGAACGGAACAGACAGATAAACTGGTTGGTGTATAAGGTCTTGCTCATGGGGATGACAAATATATTCTCCTCTGAGGACTCATTGAACACGGCAAAGTTGGCTGTATAATCCTTTTCCAGGGTATATCCTGCTGCTGTAATCTTCTCACAATAATAGTTCACCGTTTGCCAGGCATTCAGACGTTGTCCCTCCACTTCGAAAAAGATGGATTTCCCATCCGGACGGCTTCCGTCTGTCCAGTCATCATCGGTATAAACTTCCGCATTCAAGGCTAACTTAGCGAGCAAAAACCACACCACAGGCTGTGTCATTCGCCCGTAATACACGCCCGGCTGATTGCTCCGTTCTTCACTCAAAAGAGAGGAAGATTCTGTAAGCTCTTTTACAATGAAATTAAACACTTTAGAGCGCTTTTCCTGAACAATATCTTCAACTGCCGGATCACTCTTTTCAATCAGTGGAACACTCCCGAACAAATCCATGATATAATAATAAAACATGGCTCTCAATGCCCGGACTTCAGCCACACAATCTGCTACATTTTCTTCGGGATGTTTTTCAGCAAAATCCTGTATTCTTTCCAAAGAACCATTACACAAAATCACCGTACGATACAGGTATTCCCAAGTGGCATAAATCGCCTCATTGTTCACTCCCCAGCGATGCAGATATAATCCCTGCCAGAACCCGCCGTCATACCAGTCCCCTCCACGTGTGGGCATGATAGTCTCATCGGTAGTAAATGTATTCAAATCATAGATACCTCGACCTGTCCCTTGAAGACCCTGACTATCGACATATCCGCCCACGTAATTATACAGTGAAAGCACCCCATTTTTCTGCACGTCCGACAAGGTAGAATATGCCGTTTCTTCATCCAGACGGTCCTTCGGATTTTCTTCCAGATAACTGCTGCAAGAAGCCCATGAAAGAAGAGAAAACGACGCAAATAGTATTGAGTATATTCTTTTCATAATAAGCAGATTAAAAGTTAAGACCTAAACTAATCATATAAGTTCTTGAAAGAGGGTATGTACGCTTGTCATCCACTCCGAAAGTATTGTCCACCAAGGTAGAATTAATCAGCGGAGTCAGCCCTGAATAACCGGAGATTGTACCCAGGTTATTAATGGTCAGTGCCAGGCGTGCCCCGTGCAAGAAACGCTGTTTTTTGATAGGCACATTCCAACCCACAGTCAGGTAATCAAAGTTCACATAATTGCCGCTTTCCAGCCAGTAATCCGTTGCCGTCAGGTCATGTATATTCCGTGCCGGAGCCTCTGCCAACACATTGTAGTCCGGCAAGCTGTTCATATTCATGTAACTCAGTGCCGTACCATTGTAAATCTTATGCCCGAATGCTCCGTTTATCTGCAACGATACATCAAAACGTTTGTAGCGGAAACTGATGTTGGAACCTAACAAAGTCTTAGGAGTAGCCTGTCCGGCCACGTAACGGTCTTCCCCATCTTCCAGATTCACACCTCCTCCATTCAAATCAGCAATCTGATAGGTATATCCTCCATTCCCGTCCGAAACCAGCCCTTCACAATGCGGCAGATAGAAAACACCCAACGGCTGTCCTACGATCTGATACACGATATTATTGTATCCGCCATGCAGTCCCGCACCGTTCAGTCCGGCCAAAGCCGTATATTGCGCCGCACTGATATATTCTCCTTCATACATACCGCTCAGCGACAGCAATTTATTCCGTTGGAAAGTTACGTTTGCGTTGATATTCAGCTCCATATCCTTGGTCCGTAAGGGAGTGATACCAATGGAAAGTTCCGTTCCACTGTTCCGCATGGAGCCCAGATTAGCCAAGAGTTTGTTATAAGCAAACGGAGGAACACTGACATCATACATATACAGCATATCCCTTGTTTTGGAGAGATAATAATTCACCGACAGCAACAAGCGGTTTCCGTAGAATCCCATGTCCACCCCTGCATTGAAGGTCGACTTGACTTCCCATTTCAAATCCGGATTGACATTTTTCAAGCTCTCATACGTCACCAAAGGCGAGTTTCCCACCGGAGTTACCCCGTTAGGACGCACCAGCGCCATGGTAGTATACGAATCAATCCCTCCCTGATTTCCTGCCAATCCGTATCCCAATCGCAGCTTCAGGTTATCAATCAGGTGAAAACGTCTCATAAACTTCTCAC